>CAZOUJ010000385.1:0-1502 GCA_964582955.1 uncultured bacterium | reverse complement strand
GTAGCAAATTTGACCTTAACCGGTGGTTTTTCTGAAGGTCATGGGTGTACCGGAGGCGGAGGGCTTTTGATCACTGCAAATGACATGTTTAATAATGATGGTTTCAATTCTGCCTGGACGCACGCAGTGATTGAAAATGTGATCATTGAAGATAATTGGTCACATAATGGTGGCGGTTTGTCTCTATTTCGGACGAACGGTACTGTTTTAAACAATGTTATCATAAGGAACAATGCTTGTAGCGCATTTGGTGGAGGAGTCTTCACATACGGTTCTACTGTTAATATGACAAATGTGACCGTTACTGGAAATAACAACTTGGCCGGTACCGCACAAGGCGGTGGGATGATGATGCCTATTACTGGCGGCACACTAGATAATATGACCATAACAGATAATGAAGGATGCTGTGGTGGTGGTGGAGTATGGACCAATGGGAATTATTGTACCTGGGTCATGACAAACTCCATCATTAGTGGAAATAGTAGTGACTGGGGTGGGGGATTAGCTATGCTCGGTGGCGATGTAAATGGTGCACAACCAACTCTTATAAATGTTACCATTAGTAATAATATAGCAACGGGTACTGGGGGAGCTGTCTGGGCAGTGAGTGCAAGTCCCACTTTTGAAAATTGTACATTTACTGGAAATACATCGTATAATGAAGCTATGGGCGGCGCGCTTTGGTTAATGGGTTCCGATGTAACAGGTGCAGGTATTACCCTAACCGATTGTCTTATTAGAGACAATACAGTACCATACGCAACCGCTGGAATATGGGCAATGGATATTACAGCTTTAAATTTAAGGCGTGTCACTATTGCTGATAATTCTGGTATGTGGAATCCTGGGGTATTCATATCAGATGCCTTTGATAATGGTGACTTTACACCAGCAACTCTTACAAATTGTACAATTACTGGAAATTCATCCGATAATGGAGGCGCGCTACGAGCTACATACGGCGGACATTTTAATGTAACCAATTCAATTATCTGGGACAACTCTACTCCTGAGCAAGTGAGTTTAGAGAATGGTGGTATTAATATTACTTACAGTGATATAGATGGTGGATTTAATGGGGAGGGTAACATCAATGCAGATCCCCTCTTTACAAATGCTGATAACGGTGATTTTACGTTGTCACAATCAAGCTCACCCTGCTTTGATGCCGGTACAGCAGATATAGATGGAGATGGTTTTCAAGATATAACCGATTATTTTGGTACAGCGCCTGATATGGGAGCCTTTGAATTTTGTGAAGGTGGTACGTACATTGATGATTGTGGAACCTGTGATGGTGACAATTCTGTATGTACAGGCTGCACTGATCCACAGGCCTTAAACTTTGATGCGGAAAATATTTTCGCTGATGAATCATGTCTGTACTCTATAGAACAAGACATATGGGTTTCCACTAGTGGGGATGATAGTTTGAATACAGGGCTAGATGCTGATAGTCCATTTAAAACTATATCCAATGCATTATGGAGAATAGCACA
>CAZOUJ010000384.1:376-1504 GCA_964582955.1 uncultured bacterium | reverse complement strand
TGTCCAGAAGGTCTCATATAAACCTCCTTCAAAACCAAAGTTATTTGTACCCGGGTGAAGCTGGTCATCCTCAAATGCCTTCCACGAACCATTTACCAGCGCTCTAATCATTTGAATTACTTCTGACCTTACCTTCTGATTTTAATTTTTTATTTCTCTTCCACTCTGTGTATCCAAATCGAAAGGCTAAAATACCTGGTACAGTGAAAAAAATTGCGGTTAAAAAAATGCCAAATTGCATCCTAATAAGGGCCTCACCAAAAATTCCAATTCCAAAGATCATTGCAATCGTGCCGCAGCCTATTGTGCTTCCGAAGATGGCCATCCGTTTATTATAAAGTTTTTTGTCAATGATCTCTTTAGGGGTGTCGGCATCGATTTGTTCAGAGCTAGGTAGATTCTTCATATCTATTTTCCTAATTGCCTTATGAATTTTTGCAAGTTTTCCAAGAGATGATTTTATATCGCTCATCCTTGAGTTTTTATTGTATTCAATAAGGTATCTGATGAGGATGCGATTGCCATCGAATTGCCATGTCCATTTTTGATTGTCAATCAAAATACCACGAACTTCATCATTGATCAATGCTCTTATCTTTGGTTCGTCATCTCCGATCAGATCGAATTTTTTTGAAAAAGTCTCATCTGATACAAAATTGATATCAGCAGGGTCGGGTGCGATATTATCTATGAACTCTGATGATTCTTTTACATTGCACTTGGGCATATCTAGATCGTTTGATCTATAGTATAACACACGGTAATCCTCATAATTGTTCTTTCCAACCTTTACTCTGTCTCTTGATATCATGATATAAGGTTCTGAATTTTCATCGGTTGCAATGATATCCTGAATTCGAGGATGGTTACCATTAAATAGGCATCCATAGAAATATCTCATCATTGATTCAGGTTTTATCTTTAGTTCTTTAGAACCACTCATTGATCTTAATAGATTTTTATAAGGTATGTAGTGATCTTCCACGCGCTTGTTATAGACAAGCCAAGAGAAGTAGTTTAGTTTTTTTTGTGGAGGGAAGGTGCAGTTATCTATGTTTAAATCACCTGCTATTTTATTTAATATATCAAAGCGCTCAAGGTCTGATCTGCTTAATTGTGACTTCATCC
>CAZOUJ010000384.1:0-366 GCA_964582955.1 uncultured bacterium | reverse complement strand
TGCTTTGAGGATGCGGAGCGTGTTGCGACAGTGATCATTGCCAATGGAATGTGGGTGCACATAACCATTACGCCTAAAGTAATTAAGGCTATATACACAATGCTTCCTTCCATGCAAATCTCCTGCCAGACGGTTATCGGACGAGCTGATTTTACAGTCTAGATCAAAATAAAAACCAAGTTTATTGTCTTTTTATCAAGCTTGATGTTTCCAATGAAAGACTATGGTAATTGTAGTAAAATCATAAGTCACATATCAGAGATATTTAATCATTTATTTTGGATTGACCAATGCCATCTCCACAATTAGAAAAAACATATAATTCATCATCGGTGGAAGATAAGTGGTATGATCATTGGCTCTCAA
>CAZOUJ010000383.1:0-1505 GCA_964582955.1 uncultured bacterium | reverse complement strand
TGCCAATAAAATATCCAGGGCCACCTCTACCTGTACCTGAAGGATCACCTCCTTGAGCCATAAATTCCGGGATGACTCTGTGAAAAGTAACCCAATCATAGTAGCCTTCTTCAGAAAGAAAAATAAAATTATTTACCGTAACGGGAGCTTTATCTTCGAATAAATCAATCTTTATTTCTCCACCCCCATATATTTTTATAATCGCTGAATAATCTTTGTCATCTTGCAAGGTGATTTCAGGTGATGCATCCCAAACCATTGGTTCGGGAGTGGATGGTAATTCCGGTTTAGATAACTCCACCAATTTTGCAAAATCCCATGACGACATCTCAATATTTACCTTTATTGTGACTTCCTGTCCATCTGGTCCTTTGACTCTTGGACCACCTACCGCCATTCCATTCACCAAAAATCTAACCACGTGGTAAGTGTCGGATTCAACCCAAAAATCCAGATTTAATGTGCCAATAGAATTTTCCAATACTGGTAGCAATTCGCCCAAAATCGATGATTCCAATTCCAAGGCAATGTGGTCAGATGAATTTCCACCAGATTCTTCAACGCCAATGAATTCCCCTTCAAGAACATTTTTGTTTAATAAATCAATAAGAGATACGGGATTTACCGGTTTTTGATCCTCTGGAAACTGAATCCAATATTTGGTATTTGGATATTTAGCATAGGTGTTTTCATCCATAACAATCATTTCAATCATTTCAATCTGACCATTATCTTCAAATGATGTAACCCCTTTATAAGTACGAGAATTTTGAACGTCACCTTCCATAAGCATTGGTAGATCTTCCAAATAATCGTCGAATGAAACCGTCATGTTCATATTAAGTATCGAATGATGGGAATATCCCTGATCCCACATTTTCTTCATATTGGAAATGATTTCAACCGATGATTTCTGATCTTCATATTGAGTTTTTACTGTCTCATTAGAAGTCATAGTTTTCATGACGATAGGTGTTTGAGTGATGGTAGATGTAGTAACAGGTGTTGGGGTCGATGATTTCGTTATTTCAGGTTTCACAGTAGGTACTACTATCGCAACCGGCGTATTAACAATTTCCCGAACTTTAGAGTCAGTATTAGATTCAGAAGTGCATGCCACCACAAAGACCATTGATATAAAGGTAAAGAGCAAACACAATTTCTTCATAGGAATATCGCCAATATTAAATTACAAGATAATTAAAAAGTAACTTCTACTATTTTACCGGTGATATAGAATAATTTGTGAAAGTTAAATATAGAATCTCCAAGGAATAAAAATTGGCAGCGATAATTCAAAGCATAGTTGGCAACGGTGAAAGAGGGTACAGTGGTGACGGTGGTCCCGCAAAAAACGCCACAATGGATAATCCATTCCATGTCGATATTGACCCCACTGGGAAATACCTTTACATAGCAGACTGTTTTAATTTTATGGTTAGACGCCTGCACCTAGAAACTGGAATCCTTGAATGTTTTGCTGGTGATGGTTCTCAGGGTCACAG
>CAZOUJ010000382.1:0-1512 GCA_964582955.1 uncultured bacterium | reverse complement strand
ATCCAGAGCTTTTGAAAAAGAATCTCATGCTCCATTTCTACTTGGTCAAAAAGTTTCCCAGATTCATGATTACATTTCAAGGACAATCAATCCCAAAGAGGAGTATAATTTAAAAACCTCATTCTACAAACGTCCAATCATCTGTTCCAACACATACCTAACTTCAAAGATCTCATCAATTATATGGTGGGATCAATTACAAATCACAGTTTCCTGAATATGCTCTATTCTATCAAAACCCATTAGACGTTAGGAATGCCCTAAGTGTATATTTCCCACTAGGTTCATGGATTCGTTCTAATGTTCGAACTGAAAAATTAGCCTTAAGGGCTAGTAAAGACAAGGATGCAAAACTAAAAATATGTGGGTGATCAATAAAAAACTCTTCCCTTTTCTCCCCTTCTATTGCCGCTGATTCACCATCTGGAACCTCTACATAAACGAACCCATCACAGTGTAAATGAGTCAAACTTTTTGCCAGCATACTTATAGGGTTCTCCACGTGTTCTAAAACCTTATTGAAAGTTATTACATTAAATTGACCAATGTCTTGAATCTCCATAAAATCGCCATGAATGGCTTTTACTCCAACCACTTCCCGAGCATGTTTGACTGAACGCATATCAGGATCGAGGGCTGTACAATCCCAACCAGCGTCCTTAATTTTGTAAGGAAACACCCCTAAACCTGAACCTACATCCAAGATGGACAAAACGATGTTCTTAGAAGAATGAACAAAATAGCTTGTAGAAAAATCCAATATTCGTTGTACACGCCCTGCATTATCGGATTGGGAAGAGGGGAGTGAAATAATACGTTTAAAGGCACGTGCAATACCAGCTTCATGATGGTAAGAGGAACTAACATAATCATCAGAATAAAGAGCTCCAATATCCATGTTATGAACTGAAATGAAGTGGCTACAGAGATTGCAACGCCAAACCTCACGTCGGTATGACCCAGGTGAACTGAATTCAAACTTGGTTTCACCCTCAGGCGGTAAATCATAAATGAACACATTGGTAAAATGATGATTGCCACAATATAGACAAAACCGAGGAATTTTCGGGGATTCCATATTAGCTACTGTTTAGTCTCTCATCCAACATTTTAAGTTCCTTATCATTGTCTAGCCAGCAAACAACGGTTACATCTTGGATGTCACAATAGTGTAGAAAACAATCCTCTTTCCCTCTTTCAACTAAAAAAATGTAATACATGACATCAGGGTTTTTGACAAGTACACAACGCAAACCGAACCCTTGCAGGCGCCCATTCAAGGACGGTGTAGCATAATACCCCCACGATTTCCGAACTACATCATATTCAGTACCAGACGGCGTTTTAAAAGTAACTTGCTCATCTGGGACAAGCTCAACATGAGCACAATCAGAAATTTCAATGAGTTCCCCCCTCCCAGTTTCGATAATGCGAGGTGGAATTGTTTCCTTAAATTTCATTACCATCTCCAATCAGGAACTAAAAAATCTTTTATTACCCACTTTCCCTTTT
>CAZOUJ010000381.1:438-1516 GCA_964582955.1 uncultured bacterium | reverse complement strand
AAACAGCACTTCGGCCGCAGAATATTCATCTTTATCACTAGGAGTCAGCTTAATTATCTGACCCCATGGGCGACTTTACCTGCCTCCAGAGACGGTAAGTAAAAAAGTGGATTAACTGGTTGCGTATTGTTCCGAACTTCGAAATGCAGATGGGGTCCACTCGAACGACCTGTGCTACCGACTAGAGCAATCTTTTGTCCCTTACGAACCTTCATACTTCGTCCTACATGGTTGATGGAATTATGAGCATAAACCGTCATCAAATGAACTGAAAGCTTTATAATTACCATATTTCCATAACCCTTAGGTCCGTCACCACTGAATACAACTTTGCCGCTGCCGGCTGCAAAAACTTCCGAACCAAGACTGGCAGCTATATCAATACCGTCATGATGACGCCCTTTTCGATTACCAAATTTTGAATTTAAAACTCCTCCTTTAAGCGGCCAATCCAAAATTTCTTTTCCCACCTTTTTGGATATTTTGTGGCTTTTCTTCGAAGGAAAAACCTTTTTCAATAATTTGAAATTCGGAGTTAGATTTCCTTTACTTGTAGTCTTAGGTAAAGATAAAACTCGACGCGCACTAGGTACCCACAGCCTTAGACCTACGTTTATTTGGTCCGGGTTGGATAAATCGTTAATTCTTTGAAGTAATTTTACGTCCTGATTATAAACCTCTGCAATTTGAAAAAGGGTTTGACCCTTTTGAACTGTGTGATAGACCCCATGACCCATAGGTGCATCAGCCAATGACTGGCATGCTACTATAAAGAAAATAATAAGGCAAAGAATCCATCTATTGCATTTTATCCAACAATGTTCTACATCTTTCCTGAAACCCATAAGAGTTTTTCCATTAAGAACTGTCAACGTCTAACATCAATAAAACAGTTTTTTCGATCATTCAATAAGTTTGATAAAATTTTTCTTCTTTACATTTTTCTCAAGTTATTGTATATAAACGTGTTATGAAAAATCCACTGTTAATTATAATTTATTTTGCCTTATTGGTTTTGTTTTTGACCGGATGCCCGGTTTATGAATCCGCCGTCGAAGACCTTGCAAACTCTCAGACG
>CAZOUJ010000381.1:0-428 GCA_964582955.1 uncultured bacterium | reverse complement strand
ATTGTAACTCCTTCAAACTCAACTATTAGCAAGGGAGAAACCACAACTTTCTCAGCAAGTGGTGCAGTAACGCCTGTTACCTGGTCTATAGATGACTCTGATTTGGGGAGCATTGACTCTTCATCAGGCGTTTTCACTGCTAGCTCAGTTAATCCTGGCGATGTTACAGTTACTGCTACAGATGCAACTGGCACTAGTGGAACAACAACCATCACGGTGAGCTAAACTGTCGAATTTCATCCTGTCTATAAAAACTCTTTTTACCTTTATCTCCCTCGTGTAGACTCCTGTTTGCATCGTTATGCAACAAGAGAATGATTATGAAATTTAAATTATTAATTTTAACTTCAGTGTTAGGGATTATTTCGTTGTCCGGATGTTTTGGAGACCGAGATCGTCGGTCGAGGCCTTTTGAAATTCCAGTCTCT
>CAZOUJ010000380.1:0-1525 GCA_964582955.1 uncultured bacterium | reverse complement strand
AGTATGCCCTATCTTTTGAAAGATAGTACCCTTATCTATCCATATCGGATCGAGAATCCTTCCATGTGCAATGGTGGTGTAGGAGGAGGTATCTATCATTATAGCTGGACTGGAGACTTGTTATGGAATTATGAATTTTCCAATGACAGTTATCAGCACCATCATGATATTCAACCTATGCCAAATGGTAATATTCTAGTGTTAGCTTGGGAAAGGCATACTTTGACACAAGGAGATGATACTGAATTCTATGGTGGCGAAGGCAGAGGTTGGGCTGAAATGGGTAGAGTAGAAGTGCAGAATCCATTAAATCAAATGTGGAGCGAAGCTATCTTTGAGATTGAGATGGTTGGCAATAATGATATTAATATCATCTGGAAGTGGCACTTATGGGATCATTTAATACAGGATGTTGACCCTGAACTACCCAATTATGGAGTTATATCAGAACATCCAGAGCTTATGGATATAAATTATGGTGTGGTAGGAGACTTTGATGGTATGTGCGGCCCCCAAGGAGACTGGATCCATTTCAATGCGATCGACTATAATGAAGAACTAGATCAGATAGTGCTTTCTAGCCGCTATAATAGCGAGATCTATATCATTGATCATAGCACTACAACAGAAGAAGCTGCCACACATGAAGATGGTATTTCAAGAAAAGGCGGAGATTTTTTATACCGATGGGGTAATCCACAGGTGTATGGAAGAGGAAATGATGAAGATAAGCAGTTAGAAGCTCAACACGGTGTGAACTGGATCCCAGAAGGATATCCAGGTGAAGGCAATCTGATCTTATATAATAATTTGAATGTAGATTGGCTATCATTACCGGTCAATGACTGGCATTCTACTATATATGAGTTAGTAACTCCTTTGAACGATGAGCTCATCTATGATCTAGATGAAGCCGGAATGTTTGGTCCTATTGAACCAGTCTGGCTATATACTGATGATTTTTTCTCTTTTATTCAATCAGGTGTTTTTAGAATGCCTAATGGTAATACTTTGATCACTGTGGCTACAGACGCAAAAATATTTGAAGTTAATAATAATGATTCAGTTGTCTGGGAATATCAGCTTAATGATAATCAAATGATTGCACGGGCTCAAAAGTACCCAATGGATTATTTTTTATCCTTAAACAAGGATAAGAAAATATTTCCGAAAGCCTACACTTTATACCAAAATTATCCAAACCCATTCAATCCAGAAACAACACTCCGGTATGACCTGCCAGAAGATGGATTGGTCAACATCACTATTTACGATATGGTGGGTAGGCATGTTAAGACCCTTGTAAATGGTTCTCAAAAAGCAGGATATAAAACAATTCAGTGGAATGGCACAAATGATAAGAATCACCAAGTATCGGCTGGATTATACCTTTATGCGATACAGACAGGGGAATTCAGACAAACCAAAAAGATGGTACTTCTGAAGTAGCTTCAAGCCCCCCCCTTGGGGGTTTTTTTCGTGGGATGATGGATATATTTGGTTATAACGTTTATAATAGATATGG
>CAZOUJ010000379.1:0-1526 GCA_964582955.1 uncultured bacterium | reverse complement strand
TTTTGATAAATCTTCTGCAATAGCACTATGGTATTGATTATCACAATAATATGGTGCATTTTGATATATTTTTTTTATAACAGGTGAATCTTGTACATATATCTCGTTTCTATGATCTACAACAATTCCTTTCACATTGTAAGCCTGATTATCTACAAAATCATCATTACCATTACACCCTGGGCAACCAGAAAATGTTCTTGCACCTAATCCCCTATCAGGATCAACTGTTTGAATTACATTTTGCGGGCCGTCTGAAATAAACAGATGACCATAATAATCAGTATCTTCACAATCTACATCTTGAGGCAGAACAGCTGCCATATAGCGAGTGTTTTGAAACCATGCATCAAAAGAGTTTGACGATTGGCATCCTGTTTGAAAATTATTCCAGCCATCCATATCACCATTACAACAGCCTGCAAGCATATAATTATGTAATAGGGGATCATTAAAATAGGTACAATTATGGTCCTCAGGATAATTGCCTATTTCGGGTCTTTCAGTAATTACACGTACCGAATGTCTCTCTCCTACATACATCGTCATATTATACTCAACATATCCATATATAGATTGAGAATTCCGTAAAGACCTAGAATCGGAACGGTCATCCCGGCATCCCATTGTTGCTCCCCAGGTAGGAGATTGTACAATGCTAATGCCTTGGGGATAGTCAAGACATGTCTCAAAAGGAGGTATACCATCTGGATCCGTAGTGGTATTTGACAACTCACATGAACCACAACCCATATAAAGACTTACATCTCAGCCTGGAGTTATCTTTCTTATACTACAATTATATTCATCAGCAACATAAAGATTCCCTTCTTTATCAAAATCTAGTCCAGACGGACTACAAAAACGTGCCGAAGTACCTTGACCATCCGAATATTGACAATAAGTCCCCACGTATTCGTTATATTCTTCACCAGCTATATTACTCACCACGCCTTCCGGCGTTATTTTTTTGATTGTATTCCCATATATAACAAAAAGATTTTCATCATCATCAAAAACCATATCCTTAATGTTTGAATAACTTTCTCCATTTATCGTTGCAAATGTTTCTGTATCAGTCATGATCCAAGCTGAACCAATATCATTCCAATCAAAAGAACAATATCCTCCAGAAGACTCAAGATGGCCCAGCTGAATTGTGTCATCCCATTCTCCACCGCCACTTATACAACATTCTTCCTCTGTCTCAACTTCTACCATATTACCTGTAGAAATAGATTCTAAATAACATTGACGATTGGAACCCAATGATAGCTTTTTAATTTCTGATAAACCACCCATATATAATGCCCCACAGTTTGTCACCCATTCATCAAAAGGTTCTTCACATGTCATCATCCTAATATTGCTATTACCAATACCATCTCCATCTTCATCTATACAATGAGCAATTTTTCCAGGACCTCCACATACACCGCATTCATCACTCTCTAAAATTGAATCACATGTATTGTCACATCCAGAAGGGCCAGCCTCGCCACAACCACAACCTAAATCTACATTAC
>CAZOUJ010000378.1:0-1528 GCA_964582955.1 uncultured bacterium | reverse complement strand
TTTTCCTAATTGTAAAATAGTTTCAGTTTCCAATTCAAAGGATCAAGGTAATTATATCAAGGAAAAATGTCGAAGTCTTGGATTGAAAAATGTTTCACACATAAAAGCTGACATGAACGAATTTGACACGGATCTTTTATTTGACAGAGTAGTGTCCATCGAGATGTTTGAACATATGAGAAACTATAGACTCCTGTTGAGGAATATAGCTAGGTGGCTTACGGACTCCGGTCAAGTTTTTTTACATTTTTTCTGTCACCGTGAGTATGCTTATCCTTATGAAATCAATGGTGATTTAGATTGGATGACACGTTATTTTTTTACCGGGGGTATGATGCCGTCTTATGACCTTCTAGAATATTTTCAGGATGATTTGGTGTTGAAAGAAAATTGGAAAGTTAACGGATACCACTATGAAAAAACTTGCCATGCCTGGCTTAATAATCAGGATAATAATCGTCACGTAATTATGGATATTTTCCGCAATTTCTATGGGGAAAAAGCTAATCTTTGGTATAATCGCTGGCGGATTTTCTGGATGGCATGTGAGGAACTATTTGCCTATAACTGTGGGAAAGAATGGTTTGTTGGCCATTTTATTATGGAAAAGAAATTATGAATTTTATTTGTATCAAAAAGTTTGACATGTCAGAGATTTGTGTGATTATGGTGATCTATTAAATGCCTCGGGGTGAGTAAGTCATGGATAACTATGCTTTGATTCACACTTATTCATTGGCCATGTCTGTAAAAGAATCCTTTTGTAGTGATATTTAATTTTTCTGATAATTATGAAAAAGCGAAGATTCAACTTAAAATGGAGGTCTAACTATGTACAAAAAAGCAATTAGGATCATCCTTATTTTATCTCTAATAGTAACACCTTTGGTATTGTTACGTTCAATGTTTACACCCAAGATAATTTCACAGGATGACAGTGTAATGCCTAAAACGTCTATTTATGATTACAAAGCTAAACTAATAAATGGTAAAGAAATATCTTTGGAAAAATATAAAGGAAAAAAAATCCTTTTTGTAAATGTGGCTTCCAAATGTGGTTATACACCACAGTACAAGGGTTTACAAAAGCTACATGAAGAACTTAACAATAATGTGGCCGTTCTTGGGTTTCCAGCAAATAATTTTGGTGGCCAAGAACCTGGTACGAACGAAGAAATAGCGGAATTTTGTTCTTTACATTATGACGTTGGTTTTCCAATGTTTTCAAAAATCTCTGTCAAGGGGAAAGATCTTCATCCGGTCTATCAGTGGTTGACTCAGCCGGAACTCAACGGCTGGAATGACCAAGGTCCAACTTGGAATTTTTGCAAATATCTGGTTGATGAAGAAGGGAAGCTGCTGAAATTTTATAAGTCCAGCGTTAAGCCTATGTCAGAAGAGCTTAAGTCTGACATCTTAAAATAAGCTTAGAGAACAATTGATACTTGAGGTTATGCATTTGATCCTCATCTATTTTATGACCGGTTTGATATGGTTGGTGCAGATTGTACACTACCCGCTGTTTTCC
>CAZOUJ010000377.1:0-1528 GCA_964582955.1 uncultured bacterium | reverse complement strand
TACTTAATTCAAAATGTAGAAAAATATGGAAATAGTCCTGCCTTGTCCATTAAAGACACTGATGGGCAATGGCAAACGGATACTTGGAATGATTTTTATCACGCTGTTTTAGATATATCTAAATCTCTTATTGCCTGTGGAGTAGGAATAAATGAAAAAATAAGTATATATAGCTACAACAGGCGTGAATGGTATGCCTGTTACGCAGCTACACAGCTTATTAATAGCGTTGCGGTTGGAATCTATCATACCTGTTCGCCAAACGAGGTGGAATGGGTCGTTTCTAATTCGGATTCAAAAATAGTTTTCGTGGGAAATAATCCTAATGATAATGGTGAGACAGAAAAAATGCCAATTCACAGACTCATGCATGTTATTGATAAACTTGATAATGTTGAATTGGTTGTTATCATGGACGGCGTGGAAAAACTAGACCATGAAAAAATAATTACCTGGAGTGAATTCATTGCAAAGGGATCAACGGTAGATGAATCTGAAATAAACGCACGAAATGATTCTATCCAGCCTGATGATACATCTTCCTTGATCTATACATCCGGAACCACGGGTAACCCAAAAGGTGTAGAATTGAGCCATAAGAACTGGACCTTCGAATTAGACTCCGTACTAACAATTATGAAATTCAATCAGGGAGAATTATATGTATCCTGGTTACCCCTTGCCCATGTTTTTGGACAATTGGTTGATAATCATTATTGGATTCGGCGTGCCCTTCATATGCATATTGTGGACAGCCCTTTGAATACTGTCGATTATGCAAAAGAAGTTCATCCCCATCTTTTTATCTCCGTACCAAGGATATATGAAAAAATATATTCGAATTTGAAGGCTGCCATTGATTCAAAGTTAATTTTAAAAATTGGCTTAAAGATTCCAGGACTGTCTAGTGTTTTCAAAGGAAAATTAAAAGCAGCTGTAGGCTTTGGAGACTTGCGTTTTGCAGTCAGTGGAGCTGCTCCCATTAATCCAGATATACTGAAACTTTTTCATTTCTTGGAAATCCCATTGTTTGAAGGCTATGGTATGACAGAAAACACAGCAGGAGCAACTCTAAACTATGTTGGAAATAATAAAATAGGATCCGTTGGGAAAGCATTTCCGGATACCGAAGTAAAAATTGGAAATGTCGGTGAAATCCTCCTTCGCGGCGACCATGTGATGAAGGGGTATTATAATAATGACCAGGCTACAGCGGATACAATTATTGATGGTTGGCTGCATACCGGTGATGTGGGAGCAATAGATTCAGAAGGATTTTTATCAATAACAGGTCGTAAAAAAGAGATCTATGTGAGTTCCGCCGGAAAGAATATTGCGCCGCTTGTGATAGAGGAAACTATGAAATCTATACCGGTTATATCGCAATGTTTTCTTGTGGGTGATGCACGTAAATATTGTTCCGCGTTGTTTACTTTGGACGTGGGTGCGATCCTGAGAGATAAAATCGGTTTGGATCCTAATGAAATTCCAAAAGATTATGTTGAATTTATAAAAGAAAATTTTAATA
>CAZOUJ010000376.1:0-1542 GCA_964582955.1 uncultured bacterium | reverse complement strand
CTGAACATTAGAATGGCCTCGGATAGGGAGGAGGCCCGCATATTTTTTCCCCACCATTCCCCGAAGCAGCGCCAGGTTTGTAATCTGTTGTACAGTTGCTGTTCCGTGAGTATGGTGTGTAATTCCCATACACCAGGCAAAGACAGAGTTTTGAGCCTTAAGAAAATATTTTCCAATGGTGTCAATTTCCTGCCGTGACACTCCAGAGCCCATCTCGATATCAGCCCAAACCAGGCTTTGAGTACATTCTTTAAAGATATCAAACCCATCTGTTGAAGAACGTATAAATTCTGAATTAGTTTTATTTTCTTTTATAATATATTTTGCCAGACCGCTGAACATGGGACACGGAATTCAATTAAGCCTTTTTCAATAACCGGATTAATCACGATCACAACCCCTCCGCGTTTTCGAAGATTTTTTAATTTAGTAAGCAGGCGGGGATGGTTCGAAGCGGGGTTAGCGCCAATTAAAAAAAACAGGTCACAGCGATCAAGGTCTTCCAGTTCTATTGTTGCTGTCCCAGTCCCCAAAGACTCTGTAAGTCCAACCCCGCTTGCCTGATGGCAGTAATATGAACAATTATTAATATGGTTAGTGCCAAACATTCGGGCAAAAAGCTGCAAAAGAAACCCGGCTTCATTGGATGAACGACCACTAAAATAAAAGAAAGACCGATTAGGATTAATCTGCTTGAGTTTTGTTTCGATCCGGTGAAAAGCATCCACCCAGGTTATTTGAGTATAGTGGCGCCCCCCTGGTTTTAATAACAGGGGCGTTGTAATACGACCGGCTTGTTCAAGCTCCAGGGATGTGAATTTCCTAAGTTGATCAATTGTAAAATGACTAAAGAACTCAGAAGGGATTTTATCCTGCATATCTGAGGCCATAGCTTGGATGGATTTTTTACACACCTCCGGCCAATGTCCTTGTTCGTCCCGCATACCGCCACCCTGCCCACCCATTCCCATAGCACAAGTCTTGCAGACATTTTTTGAAGAAAGCGCTTTCCACATGTTTCTAAAACCTGTACGTCGCCCCATTTTAATTGTATACCAAATTGCGGGCCAGCCACCCCCATGTTGAATGTGGTTCATTTTATAATTTTCGAAAGCAAGCTATATGATCTGTTCCTAGACAATATTTTACAGGAGAAAAATGATGAGTTAAGAACAAGAGTTTCTACAGGACCTAAAATAGAAAAATCACAGCCTAAATATCATTGTTGTTATTTGTTTTTATCAATTGCGCTGTTGACTTTCCACTCCAGGAATCGTTTAAAAAAAGCGTTTAATAAAGGAATCAAGGACAGTTTTTTTGGAATGTAAACCGTTGTTTTATCACGCTCAATAGCCTGAATGATTTTTTCGACACACTCCTCAATGCTTACAGACTCATTGCTGTGTTGTCTGGATGATTGCCCATGTTTTTTCCCATCAGCCCCAAAAGCATTTTCCCGGAGACCTGTGCCCCGTATCCAGCTTAAAACAGCTTCCAAGATAGTAATTTCACCCCTGAGTTCCATAGCAAGGGTAGACAAAA
>CAZOUJ010000375.1:1045-1546 GCA_964582955.1 uncultured bacterium | reverse complement strand
TAAGAAAAACTATCAGTTTGCAAAGCCACCGGAAAAACCTAATGTGACAGCGGTCACTGGAGATGAAAAAGTGACTCTCTACTGGGACGATGTCGCGGAATATTCATTTGACCCTATAACGGAAACCTATGATTTTGAGGGGTATGTCATTTACAGGTCCACTGATCCATCTTTTCTTGATCAACAGACCATTACAGACGCGAATGGTGAGCCTCTTAAAACAGTGGATGGAGCATCCGCAAGGTTTGATCTGGTGAATAATTATTTTGGACTCAGTCCTATTGAATTCAGCGGGCGAGGCGTTAGATACAATTTGGGTGATAACACAGGTCTACGTCACGTATTTGTGGATTCTAATAATGTGGTGAATGGACAGAAATATTATTACGCAGTTGTTTCCTACGATCGTGGTGATGAAGAATTAGTCGTAGCACCAGCTGAGTGCAGTAAAACGATCACTGTAAATCCTGAAACAAATGAAATTATTCTGGATGTGAATAC
>CAZOUJ010000375.1:0-996 GCA_964582955.1 uncultured bacterium | reverse complement strand
ATTGCCATTGTTCCTGAAGCACCCACAGCAGGTTATGTAAAATCCAGTATACAGGAGCCTGGTTTAGAACAGAACCAGGGGAATGGTACTGGTGACATTGTCATAGAAATTATTGATCATACTGCACTGCAGGATGAAAACAATTTTGAATTATCTTTTAGTGTTATTGGTGAAGCACTCTCCTATAGTCTCTTGGATAAAAAAGTTGTTTTTGACACTATCACTGTTCGATTAGGCCAGTATTCCAAACTAGAATATCAAAACGTAGATTCAATTGATTTCTTTATTTCTTCCTTGGCGGATGAAGCCTACAGTGAAGGAATTGATTATGATTTGTTGGGCGAAGACGGACAAATATTTTTCCGTGATGGAGGAGCTATTGCAGAGGGCCAGATAGTTATTGCAACCTATCGTTATTACCCGGTCCACAATAGTAGAAAACTAGCAGCAGAAGAAGGAAATCCGATTTTTGATGGTATGACAATCACTGTGCAAAACGAAGAACTAGAGCTTGATAACGATCAGATAGGTTGGAATGAATATACTCCTACCAACTGGAGTTGGGTGGTCAAACCCTTCAACAATATACCGGATAAAATGTACCCTGCTGATTATGAAGTCCATTGGTTTAGTTCTCTTGTAAGTTCAAATTTCCGTCCTGGGTTCGAATATGTAAAGGCTAACTTTCAGATATGGGAAACAACCAAAGGATCTCCAGCCAAACAACTTCCGTTTATTATTATTGAAAATATCACCACAGACAGCCTGTGGAATCCTGGAGAACGAATAATTATATTGCAGGACTCATCTACAACATCCACATCCTGGGAACTAACATTTACTGAACCATCCGCGGATTCAGGGCCTGTGCCACCTGTAGAAGGAGATATTTTTTCAATATTCACAAATCGATCATTTATAGATGATGTGTTTTCTTTTTCCACTTTAGCTTCTGTTGAAAACTATCAGGTAGAAAAAGAAAATATGGAAAATATT
>CAZOUJ010000374.1:0-1548 GCA_964582955.1 uncultured bacterium | reverse complement strand
CAGTCAACTCTAGAAAGCGATCAGCGAGGGTGGATTTCCCGTGATCGATATGGGCGATGATTGAAAAGTTGCGAATACGGGAGAGATTGTTCATTGTAAAATTGAATCTTTTGATTTTATTAAGGTTTTGCAGTCTTGTCAAAAAAGGATTTTGGCCCCTATAATCTCGCTTCTCTTGGGCTTTTTTGGCAAATCATTCACTCAAGAGACATCAAATTTGGTCAAAAAGTGAGAGATTGGTGCCAAATTCTAATAGTCTAGGGATTATAAAATTGTAGCTGCTAGCATGCGAAAAAAGTACCTATGAAAAAATCGCGTTCTTCCCCTACACCAGCCCAATTGTCTAAATGGGATCGAGAATATGTTTGGCATCCTTTTACCCAAATGCGGGAATGGGAACAAGAAGATCCTTTGATTATTGAGAAGGCCAAGGGTCCTTATCTCCAAGATATTCATGGGAATAAATATCTTGATGGGACCTCGTCTGTTTGGGTTAACCTGCACGGGCATCAACATCCGTTAATTGATCAAGCAATTCGAGATCAATTGAAAAACGTCGCCCACAGCACCCTTTTAGGTGCCGCCAGTCCTCCTTCAATTCTCCTTGCTAAGGAACTTGTAAAAATTGCGCCCAAAGGACTGGCAAAAGTATTTTATTCTGATAATGGATCAACTGCTGTTGAAGTTGCTTTGAAATTAGCTATCCAATATTGGCAACAGCAGAGCCCTCCACAAAGAAAGAAAAAATATTTCATTCGTTTAGATGCTGCCTACCACGGAGATACCACGGGCAGTATGAGTGTCAGTGGCTTGGATCTATTTCATGAGCGATTCCGGCCAATGCTTTTTTCGACAATTTCGTTGGATGCTCCTCACTGTTATCGTTGCCCAATAAACCTAAAGCATCCTTCCTGTAACAAGGCTTGCCTTGATCCGCTTGAAGAAATTTTAATCAAACGACATCAGTACATTGCCGGTGTAATTATTGAACCTATGTTGCAAGCTGTTGCAGGAATGCTCGTTCAACCTCCTGGTTATCTCTCTCGAGTGCGAGAGTTATGCACTCGATACAATTTGCTCCTTATTGCTGATGAGGTGGCCACAGGATTTGGTCGAACAGGAAAATGGTTTGCCTGCCATCATGAAGAAGTAACGCCGGACTTGTTGTGTATTGCCAAAGGATTAACTGGTGGCTATATGCCACTGGCTGCAACGCTAACGACCAAAACAATTTACAAAGCATTTCTTGGTGACTACCGTGAGCTAAAAACATTTTTTCATGGGCACAGTTATACTGGCAATGCGCTTGGGTGTGCAGCAGCCCTAGCTAATTTAAAAGTATTTAAAAATGAAAAAACCTTAGCCAAGGTAAAACGATCTTCTCAAATCCTTGCCCGCCTCTTAAAACCACTAAATGAATTGCCAATTGTCGGAGACATTCGACAATGTGGATTAATGGTTGGGGTCGAACTTATTAAAGATAAAGAAACCCGTACTCCCTTCCCACACACAAACCGAATGGGCCAAAAAGTAGCTATGGGATGTCGA
>CAZOUJ010000373.1:438-1548 GCA_964582955.1 uncultured bacterium | reverse complement strand
TAATTAGTTATTCTTCCTGCATACATACCTTTTTCATAGTCAAAGTAGGAGCCGACTGCGGCTACAGCACAATCTGAACGATTCATTTTATTTTTTTCTCGAATACTGTAAACTGCATCAATGCCTGTACAATGTGCACCTAAAAAATATTTCACTTTATACTTTCTCATATATTTAGCAGTCCAATCAATATCATTATCATTTTTATTAAATAAATGAAATCCGCCTAATGCTGTATAGATATCAGATTTATTTCCAAATAATTTAGATGCATACTCTAGCGTATTTACTATACCAGCATGACCACAGCCAGATACTAAAACTAAACCTTTATTTGTATTAATAATTAATGATTGGTCTTCTGGGATATTGTCTTCAACCTTTTTTCCATCAATGACCATTTCTCTATACCCAGACCAATTCTTTTCGTTGTGGTTTCTAGGTACAATACCTGTAGTCCAAACATTTGGGAAAATTTCTTCTGGCTTTTCATGGTAAATAAATTCAATGCCTAAATCTTCCAATTCTTCTTTGTGAGTTTTAAAACTATTTCTATTTATTTTATTTGACCACCTATCCATGAATATACCTTTTCCTACATGGACATATTTCATTGCGTTTGGATTAAGAATCATTAGTTTTTTACGAAGAGTTTTTAAACCTCCCGTATGGTCTGAGTGGTTATGGCTCAATAAAACATGTTCTACCATTGATAAATCAATATTGAGACTAGCTGCATTTTCTAAAACAGTATTTTCCCTGAAACCAGTATCAAAAAGAATTTTATTCCCATCTGATTCAACTAATGCTGCAAAGCCCCACTCGCCCAAATAATCATAATCAGCAACCATTGTTGATAAAATAGTAATTTTTACATTATTTGTCTGTCCATATGAAAAATTTAAAATTAACAAACTCAAAAATATAAATCGTTTCATAATGCTTCCTTTTATTTGAGCCAGAGGCGTTTCATTCGAACGCAAGGAGATTCAAATTTTCTTTAATTTTATTCCTTCTGATTCATATGAAGGACCTGTAGGTTTCCAAATCATTATTTCATTACTCTCAATTACAAAATTTTTCGTCCAAATATTAACAGATGCGTAATCA
>CAZOUJ010000373.1:0-428 GCA_964582955.1 uncultured bacterium | reverse complement strand
CACCAGAAGTGCCACCCACCAGCATCAATCCCATTCCACCAATTTTTACTTGAGTCCTCTTTGATAAATTATATTCTAATGAAAATGAAATTGTTGGCATAAAACCAGAGAACCCTAAATGTGCAACCGCCTGCCCTGATAAAATAGAATAATAAGAAATCTTAGATTTTTTATAATAATGTTTCCATCCTGCACTGCCCGTAAATGCCATTAGCATAGTCCCACCTCCTATAAAAAACTCATCCATTTCTGTCTGTTGAATATTATAAGTATAGCCAATAAGACTAAATCCTGTTTTATCATCAAACATCCCAAGTGATATATTATGTTTCTTTACATCTTGTGAAAAAATTATACTGTTAAGAATTAATGCGAGCCAGAGGCGTTTCATTTATTTATCCCAAACACTCCACATACTCCATATAACC
>CAZOUJ010000372.1:1236-1552 GCA_964582955.1 uncultured bacterium | reverse complement strand
TCAGGCCACCGGTTGTTTAGATTCCCTTAATGAGAAATATGGCGATACCGATCGGATAGGCGTTAATCCCGAAACTCTTTTTACAGGTTTTGATGGCTATATTGATGCTATAAATCTAGCCGATGTTGTTATTCTAACTACACCACCAGCCTTCCGTCCTTTACACTTCGAATATGCTGTAAAAAAGAACAAACATATATTTATGGAAAAACCTGTTGCGACAGATGTTGCTGGCGTTCAAAGGGTAATAAAGGCAAGTAAGCTTGCTCGTGAAAAAAAGTTAAATGTTGTTGTTGGCCTTCAAAGGCTCTACCAA
>CAZOUJ010000372.1:0-1124 GCA_964582955.1 uncultured bacterium | reverse complement strand
TGGCTTTGTGGTGACCACATTGTTGAACAGCACATACATAATATTGATGTTGCTAATTGGTTTATAGGCTCCGTTCCTTTATCTGCTCAAGGGATGGGGGGCCGGGAGGTTCGGAAGGGAAAAGACCATGGGCAAATTTTTGATCATCATTTTGTTGAGTTTACTTATCCTGACGGTCAGGTTGTTGCAAGTCAGTGTCGACACCAAAAGGGCTGCATGAATAGGGTTGAAGAAGTTTTTCAAGGTAGTCGTGGTAATGTTATAGTAAACAGTGAAAATTTTGGTGTCATAAAAAATAAGCAGGGTCGTGTCTTATATGATCACGACGGATCAAACGATATAAACCCATATCAACAAGAGCATAACGAGTTGTTTTCTGCAATTAAATCGGGTGAATACAGATTCGATGACACGCAAAGAGGAATAGACGCTACAATGACTGCAATAATTGGGCGAATGGCATCTTATACGGGGAAAATAATTAACTGGGACGAAGCATTGTTGTTCAACAACAGTCTGGTTCCTGAGCTTCATTCGCTAAACGACGTAGCGCCAGTAAGCCCAGATAAATCGGGAAACTATCCGGTACCAATACCGGGCATAACAAAGTATAGGTAAAATATGAAACGAAGATCCTTTCTTAAAAAATCAATTGTTCTAAGCGGTTTTCCTTTTATAACATCAAACCTTATTGCTCGAAATATTAGCGATAAAAACATTGCCGATAAGCCTTTTAACCTTAATTATGCTCCACACTTTGGTATGTTTAAAAACAATGCGGGTGAAGATTTAATAGATCAAATTCAATACATGTATGATAGGGGTTTTAGGTCTCTTGAAGATAATGGTATGAAAAACAGAAGCGTATCAACACAAAATAAAATATCATCAAAAATGGGATCTTTAGATATGGATATGGGGGTTTTTGTTGCGCATAAGATTTATTGGAGAGAGCCCAACCTAACCTCGGGTGATAAAGAATTACAAACAGAGTTTCTCGAAAATATAAAAGGATCTATACCTGTTGCAAAAAGGGTTAACGCGCGCTGGATGACGGTTGTCCCGGGCCATGTAGACCTAAGCAAAGAAATGGCCTATCAAACCGCAAACGTTATTGAGTCGCT
>CAZOUJ010000371.1:731-1556 GCA_964582955.1 uncultured bacterium | reverse complement strand
ATTGGCATATAGTATTATTTGCTGCAGGGGTGTATACTGTGAGAGAAGATCTTTTGGAGGTTGTACAATCATGATTTTATTTGTTTTGTTTTATTTTGCATGCCTGCCTTCAGATCGTACGTGTCCTAGTATGTTTACTCGGGTCGACCAACTGCAGGATAGGTTATTTGATATTGAGGATCAAATGTCACGTATAGGAGAAGCCCGCAGGAGAGGTGAAATAGGAAAGGAAAAATATTTCCTGATTCACGACGCTGTTTTGGATATTGAATTACATATTTTATATGAGCTGGATATCACGTATGAAAAAATGAATAAAGAGGGATGTTTTCAATGAACAAAGGAGACCGCGTTTCTATGAGTCCTATGTGGAAGTATGATAAAGCTATAGGGGTTGTAAAGAAGATAACAAAAGATGGTTATTATGTCATTTTATGGGACGGAATTAATGGTGAGTGGTATTTTACTGAGGAACAGATTAAAGGTATGGAGGTAATTCATGAAAGTGGGTGATTTGGTTGTTAGGATCTGGTGTAAGAAACCGGTTTGGAGTCAAGTAGGGTTGATTATAGAGAAGAAGGATATATCCGGATATCGCTGGTTGTATGCTATTAAGTGGAATGTTCAAAATCCCCTTTCCACTCTGGGGGATATGGCTGTAAAATGGGATGAATCAGAGTTTAAGGTAATCGATTTACTCAAAAAAAATGAGGGTGTCGAAAAACGGGAAAAAAATGAGGTGGAAAAATGCACGGCATAAAAGTGGGAGATATGGTTATATCAAAAAATGATTGGGAAAAAGGTCAAATTGGTCTTGTAACTCGA
>CAZOUJ010000371.1:0-721 GCA_964582955.1 uncultured bacterium | reverse complement strand
AGAGAAGATGTGGATGATATGGGGAGACCGATGAAAGTCGGTGATTTAATAGTTCACATCGGCGCTAAGCCTGGCGGGTATAGAATTCGCTTGGCATGTATGTTCGAAAGGAAATATAAAGTTCCTGCTCTCTCTGGTTTTAAACTCGAGGAAATAGTAATCTTCGAAGATGGACAGTGGGATTGGAAAGATTCATGGAAACCCTTTAAAGGATGGAATTATGAAAAACCATGATGAAATTTTAACCGGAGTATATCATAGGGCTCAAGAAAGAATTTGGGATGGCAGAGAAGTTTTTAAAGACATTCTCCAGCAACATGGAGGATCAATCAATCTTCCGGAAGACAAGTTGCATTCTCTAATCCGAATTTTTACTATGATTTTAAAAGGTGAAGAAGCTGCCTGGAAAATATCACTGCAGCTAGCATCGATGTTAGATGATATCCCATCCAGATTGGCAGCAACCAGTCAAGCTCACGATGAAGCTAGACATTTCTATGTAATGCGTGATTATTTAAATCTATGTGATCACCCAATAAAACCTTTACCTGAATCCGTCACTCGGTCGTTGAACATGGTAACAAACACAAAAAGTTTGGCAAAAAAATTATATTCAACTGCAAACACCCCTCAAGATAAGCTCAAGCTTGGTGAGTCACAGCTCAAACATCACATTAAAACTATTGGCCTTTATAATTCCAAAGCGAAGAATATTATTTCA
>CAZOUJ010000370.1:0-1562 GCA_964582955.1 uncultured bacterium | reverse complement strand
ATCACAGTTTTGTGTGTTTTGATGTCCAAGATAATCAAAACAGCTGGGATAAGGTGGGCAAATAAAATTATTCGAAACATCAAACGTTTTAAGATTATAATAAATGGTACAGAGAATCTCAGGAAGCGTGGTCAGCTGATTGCTCACAAGATTTAAATGGGAAAGCTGTCCATATTCCCACTTTTGATAACCTAATTCTTTTCCTAATTCCAATGGAGAAAATCCATTCAAAACAGAGTTGCTATCAATGATAGCCTGAAGCACTTGGATATGGTCTTTCTTATAGCACTCCCCTTCAATGTCCAAATATCCTTCAGAGCAGCTATAATTATCACAATCTTTTATTTCCTGTTTGCCTATATAATCAAAACAACTGGGATAAGGTGGACAAAGTAAATTGTGTGTTATATCAAAACTTTTTAAATTTGAATAAATTTTACATAAGTTTTCCGGAAGTGTCACTATTTTATTATTTCTTAGATTCAGATACTCCAAATGATCAAGATTATGTATACTTTCCGGGATTGTTATAATATTCATTTCGTCCATATATAGCTGCTGCAGTCTATTATTTTTCCATACCTGATATCCAGCATGTAAGGGATGATAGTTTTCAAGAGAGGGGTTGGTGTTGGTAAAATCAATCAAAACCTCCAAATCTTTATAATAATAACATTTCTCATCAAAAACCACATATCCATCTAAACAGGTAATCGTCTCAATACAATCATCTGTATTTTGATACCCCATATTTTCAATACATTCAGGATAGGGTGGACAAATAGAATTATTTGATATATCAAGTACTGAAATCTCAGAATAAATGTTACAGATATTTTCTGGAATATTTGTTAGACCTCTACCGCTTAAAACAAGCTGATCAAGACGGCCATTCTGCCAGTTTTGGAAGCCAGATTCTCCGGTAATTTCTAAGGGGTTCATATTTTCCAAGGATGTGTTTTCTTTTATCAAGTCTTGAAGAAGATTTAAATGAGATTCAAAATAACATTCACCATCAATTTCTAAATATCCATCTGGACAGGTATAATTGCTACAGGCCTTTCTATCTTGAGCGCCAATATATTCAATGCATTTTGGGTAAGATGGACATATGGCATTATTACTAATATCAAACATCGTAAGGTTTGAATAGATGTTACATAATTCTTCTGGAATATTTGTTAAACCTGTAGATGACAGGTCCAAAGAAATAAGTCGCATATTTGACCAGGTCTGAATACCTATTTCTAGTGGCTGCATCCCTTCTAGGCTTTTATTATTATCAATAAAACTCTGGAGAATATCCAAATCATTCTGAAAATAAATGGAATTTATATTTGCAACATCATTTGTTGATATAATTTCGAAATTATCAATAATATTATCAGTGAAAATAGTCTCCGTGTTATTATTAGCAAAATCACAGTTTTGTGTGTTTTGATATCCAAGATATTCAAAACAGGCAGGATAGGGTGGACAAATAGAATTATTCGAAACATCAAACGTTTTGAAATTATAGTAAATGGTACACAGAATTTCAGGAAGAGTGGTCAGCTGATTGC
>CAZOUJ010000369.1:0-1568 GCA_964582955.1 uncultured bacterium | reverse complement strand
AAACTTCCAAACCTGGATGGTAAATATTCCATTCAGCCATAGAAAGTCGGGCAAGATATACATCTCCTTCAATGAGAGCCCGGGATTGTTAGCCTACATAACAAATAGTTAAATCGGCAGAAAACCCTTCCGCAATTTTGCAGCCAATCTCCAGGATATTTTTTGATTCATCATTTGTATTTTTTATCGCAATTAGAAATTTCATAATGATTATTTCCTATTTAAAATTTGTAAATCCTATCACAAGAGGCCAATAAAATTTGTAAATAACTAACAATGTTATTGTTGACATAATTGCCATCCGCCAACCTGCTTTCAGAAAATCTGTTATTTTTACTAATCCGGAAGAATAAATGATCATACAGGCCGGAGCTGCTATGGGAGAAAAATATCCGAAAGCTGAAGAAATGGCTGTAGTCATCCCCATATAGAGGGGTTCGCCTCCCATGCTCAGTGTAATGGGAGCCAACTCAGCAACCGTACCGCTGGAACTCATAATGTTGGATAAAATTGTTGTAAGAAAAATATTAAGAACATATGGAATCACAGAAAATTGATCAATCAGATATGAAAAATGACTCATCATAGAATTGCCAATCCACAAAGCCGTGCCGGTATTTTTCATTTGTACACCTAATGAAATAGCTCCTGCAAAAAGAAGAATTACACCCCAATTTGTATTTCGGCTTACTTGTTTCCATTCAACCAACCCCATTGCCATATATAAAAATGCACCTCCAATAGCAATTATTCCTAAGCCGAAACGTTCGTTGAGGAAAATCCAGCACAGAAATACAAAAACGTAAATAATTATGGTCAATAATTCGTTTCCAGTAATTTCCCCTTTATGAGCTACTTGAATTTTTAAACGGCGGATGGCCGTATCCATACGCTTGAACTCCGGATTGAAAGCCAATTGAAGAAGAAAAGTGGTACTGAACATTCCAATAATTACCATTGGATAGGCCATTATAATCCATTGAAAATACGTAATTGTGATCCCACTTTCGGTGATAGTTCGCCAGTATTCTAACATGATGGCATTTCGAGCACCACCAGATGGTGTACCAATACTTCCAACCGTAGAGCCATAGGCTATACTGAGCAGAATCAGCACAGTAAGGTTTGGAATGGGTCTTTGATGTCTACAGTTTCGAATCAGAGAAAGACCCACTGGAAGCATCATGGCAACCACAGTATGTTCCCCAATAAAAGTGGCAAGAAGGGCAGAAATACAGGTGAATCCCAGAACGATATGTTTCACTTTATTGCCGGTGAGACGGATAATTCCCAATGCCAGTCGGGTATCTAAACCTTGGTGGACAATTGCCACTGCCATCTTTAGAGAACCCATAATGAAATAGACGGAATCATTCATATAGGTTTTTGCAACTTCTGTAGCCGGGGCAATATTAAAGGCTACTTCTAGAACAGCGATAAGCAGGGCTACTGCTGGCAGGGGAACTGGTTCAGTTATGATAAGGGAAATAACAATAATACCTATAATTAATGTACGGTATCCTGCATGGGATATACCATCAGGGTAAGGCAGTTGGTACATAATAAAA
>CAZOUJ010000368.1:459-1578 GCA_964582955.1 uncultured bacterium | reverse complement strand
CCCAAAAGTCGCAGACTACTGGCGGGAGAACTACGACTTGCGCTACATTCTGAAAAGGAATTGGGCTGAACTGGGTCCCAGGCTGGAAGGGAAGGTCCATGTGTATTGCGGTGATATGGATAACTATTACCTGAATAACGCCGTCTATCTCATGGAAGAATTCCTGAAATCCACAACCCATCCATATTATGGCGGGGAAGTGGATTATGGCGATCGGGCCGAGCATTGCTGGAACGGGGACCACACCCGACCCAATGCCACGTCAAGACTGCGCTATAATCAGATGTTTATCGCCAAAGCAGTAGAGCGCATGGAAAAATCCGCACCTGCGGGGGCAGATATGACCAGCTGGCGCTACTAGCTTGATCTGAATGATTAAGAATATCATGAAGGCATCTTAATATGAACAGATTAATATTGATTTATATTCTTTATTTATTTTACGACTTTGCTCTTTTCGCTGAAGAATTGCAAACTCCGAAACTTTTCCTGGGTTATGATCTCGGGGAAAATTTTACCTATCACCATCGCGTTATCGATTATTTTGAACATGTGACTGAGTCAGCAATTCATGTAAACCTGGTTCGTTACGGAAATACATACGAAGGCCGCCCCCTTGTGTATGCAGTTATTACCCATCCCAGCAATAAAAAATCCATTAAAACCATTCGTACCAACCATCACATAAGATCTGGATTAATGCAGGGGCAAAAAACCCGGCAGGACTTGGTTGTGGTTTGGCTGAGTTATTCTGTCCATGGCAATGAATCCAGCAGTACAGAAGCGGCCATGAAAACACTGTATGATTTTGCGGATATAAA
Organism: uncultured bacterium; assembly: GCA_964582955.1. Lineage (GTDB taxonomy): Bacteria > Fidelibacterota > Marinisomatia > Marinisomatales > AB-629-J13 > AB-629-J13. The sequence continues at coordinate 757 of CAZOUJ010000368.1, read as the reverse complement.
TAACGAAAACACAATGGACTGGCTTAAAAAGACGGTTGTAATCATTGATCCCTGCATCAATCCGGATGGACGTGATCGTTATGTACAATATTACACCATGACCGGAAATCATCCACCGGATGTCAATTCACTCACCAGGGAACACCAGGAGCCCTGGCCCGGAGGCCGTACAAATCATTATTTTTTTGATCTGAACCGGGACTGGAGCTGGCAATCCCAAATTGAAACAGTAAATCGTGTGGCGGAATACAACAAATGGATGCCTCACATTCATGTGGATTATCACGAACAATATCAT
>CAZOUJ010000368.1:0-449 GCA_964582955.1 uncultured bacterium | reverse complement strand
TATCTATCACTATATCTATCACTATATCTATCACTATATCTGTCACTATATCTATCACTATATCTGTCACTATATCTATCACGACCTCTATCATAATCTCTATCACGAACAATATCATAAAGAACCCTATTATTTTGCTCCTGCTGCGAAACCCTATCACGAAAAGATTACACCCTGGCAGCGGGAACTCCAGGTATTAATTGGAGAAAACCACGCCCGGTATTTTGACAAAGAAAACTGGCTCTATTTTACCAGGGAAGTATTCGATCTTTTATATCCGGGATACGGTGACACCTACCCAATCTATAACGGCGCCATCGGTATGACCTATGAACAGGGGGGAGGCGCACTTGGCGGACTGGCTGTCAAAACTTCAGACAGGGATACACTCACCTTAAAGGAAAGAGTGCAGCACCATTATATAACCGGACTTTCCACCGTCCAGACTG
>CAZOUJ010000367.1:0-1584 GCA_964582955.1 uncultured bacterium | reverse complement strand
CCCATTTTATTCTCAAGACAAGAAGGATATGGAGGGCAAAATTGGTTGTTACGAATATCAATATAGTTATAATTATTCCAATTCAAATCTAAATCACAGACATCCTCTGGTATAATTCCTGTGAGTTCATTCTCACGTAAACTTAATCTCAGGTCATTTGGTTCACCACTTTCATATAGAGAAGTTATCTCCCATATTTCCAATGGAACTTCTCCTGTAAGTTGGTTTTTTTTCAGCCTTAAACTCATCAGATTGATGTTTCCTAACTCTGCAGGGATGGAACCCGTGAGCTGATTATTCTCTAATCTTAACCTTTTTAAATTATTCATATTCCCCAGCTCCGGTGGAATTGAACCTGTAAGCTGTCCATCATCCCAATCCAGATATCTCAATTCAGGTAAATCTGCTATGCTTGTCGGCATGGAGGTGATTTGGGTATTGGAAAAGTTTACCTGCCACAAATAATCGAAATTACTTATCGACTCTGGAATAGTAGTGATTACATTATTACCCGCATGCTGGTTGTAATCAGAGATTACATTTTCCTCATCAGAGAAATTCAAATGACTTAATCTCCCAATTCCGTAGGGGCCACCATACCATCTCTGGGCTCCTAATTCAAGTGGTTCCAAGCCATTAAAACTCTCATTTACATCTATAAAATCTTGAAGAACATCCAAATCTTCTTGATTAAAACAATACCCATCATATTCCTTAAAATGCATATATGGACTTCCATATATTTGGCAAGAATAATAATTTATAGGCGGTGTATTTGCTATGGCTGTATATCCATTAGGACAGTCGGGATAGGGATTACAAGTTATGTAATCACCAAGACCTTCATAACAATCTGGATATGGAGGGCAAAGATTGTTACCGCTTAAACCTACATTATCTAGATTACATAGCTCCTCAGGTATTTGTCCGCGAAGATTATTATAACGTAAATCAAAAAGAAATTCATTATGGCCCCCATTGGGCAGATTCCCAAGCTCTGGAGGAATTAAACCACTAAGATTATTCCAGCGTAAATCCATAATAATAAGTGATTCCATATTCCCCATTTCTGATGGGATTGGTCCAGTGAATTGGTTATGACTTAAATCGACTTGTGGTATGGAGGTCAAATTACCAATCTCCGGAGGAATGGGCCCCGAAAGAGAATTACGAGATAAATTTAAAGCATAAAAAATATCCATTCCCATACCATCAGGGCCGCCCATTGCTGGGTTATACCAATTCCCATCCCATACTCCAAGATTTGTCATGTTGCCAATTGTAGATGGAATTGACCCAGTGAGTTGGTTCATCCACAGTGACAAAACATGCAACATATTTAAATTCCCTATTTGATCTTGCATTTCCCTTCATACGCAAGCACGTTTGCTTTGTGGTTTTGTCTTTTGGTTTATACTTGAGTTCCGCTTCTGCCTTCATTGTTCTTGCATTTTGGTTTTGCTATGTTTTTTCAGTTATTTATGTTGTGATTTTTTGGACCATTATTCGTAATAATTACTGACAAATTTAGTGGAAGAGTTGCAGTTTTTATAGGTTTTTTATTTTATTTGGCTGGAATTTATT
>CAZOUJ010000366.1:1156-1592 GCA_964582955.1 uncultured bacterium | reverse complement strand
ATATCCTTTTACAATGGTAGAAAAAACATCTGCTAGTTCAACTTTTTTACTAACGCCTCTAGGGGTTCCAAGCCATGTTCCATATTGCAAGTCAGAAACCATTGTGTTTAAAGTATAGTCAAGTATAGACTGTTCGTTTTTGAGGTCGTGCTCTACCAAAACGATGTCATTTTCAGCAATTGAGCCATATTGATAATAAAATGCTGCTGTATTAAAAAAAACAAGCTCCCCATTCATGTCTATCCAAAGGTTTCCAGCCGTGTCCCTTAGAATATTGTTTATGGGCTTACCAAAAAGAAGTTCGTGTTCTACGTCATACCAGCTTTCCATATTTTTATCATAATAAACCAATCCGGAGTAAGTAGACATCCAAAAGCCGCCCTCCATGGTGTTGTTTTTTTCAAACGGCACTATCTGTGTAACGGCATACATGCCC
>CAZOUJ010000366.1:0-1146 GCA_964582955.1 uncultured bacterium | reverse complement strand
ATTTTTTACATAATATTCCGGCTCTGTTTGCCACGAAATTTTTGCTTTTATTTTCAAGGTATATTTTGTCTAGGCCATAGTTCGAGCCAACCCATAAAAAGTCATCGTCGATATGGAGCGCGTTGATCCCGTTTCCAGAAATGCTGTTTTGACTCTCGGACGAATAATATCTTTTAAATATATTTTTCTTGTGATCATAATAGTTTAGCCCGTTATCAGACCCAATCCACAGCCCAGAGTCTGCTTGAACAATGGGCGTTTTTTGAAAGGATGAAAAACTATTATTAGATATTGAAGTTGGGTCGAGAGCATTAAACAAATATTTAGTTGTGTTTTTTGAGGGCGTATCAATTTTTAACAAACCTTTGTCAATCGTTGAGATCCATATAGAACCATATTTATCTTGAAAAACGGATGTCCGTACCAAACCAAACGTCTCCATTAGCGTCTTTAAAGGATGTCCATATTCTATTTCCTGATATTGTTTTATCATCAAAGGGGTTTGACCGGTATACCGTTATTTCATACCCATCATACCTGTTTAAGCCCTCATCTGTGCCAACCCACAAAAGACCTCTTCCGTCAATTGTCAGGGTTCGAACCAAATTATCGGAGAGCCCTTTTTCAACTGTTAAGTTTGAAAAGGTGTGTCCATGTAAAAACGCGAACATAACGATGAAAAGATGTGTGCCTCTGAAATGCAAATCTCTTCCTAAAGCTTAAACCTAAAAGGCAGGGTCATTTTAACTTTTACAGGAACTCCTTTATCGTATCCCGGTTTAATCTTAAGCCCTGAAACACCGCGCAGGGCTTCTTCGTAACACCCCTCACCAAGAGAACGAATTACTTTTTCCGAGCTCACCTTTCCTTTTTCATCAACGACAAATTGTATATAAACCATTCCCTGAACCTTCTCTTTCTTTGCCTTAGGTGGGTATTTTATCATTGAAGCAATTGTCTTTAACCCCCCCTTAATCTCCGGCATCTTTTCACAAGCCAGGTATATTCCCTAATCATCCTTAAAAGATCTTTGTTGGGGTTTAATTAATGATGGAATAAAAACAAGAAAAAATAGAGATGTTTTTAATATGCTGCTTTTTTTCACATTAAGCATTTCCAAGTTGCTCCTTTGCTAGTTTTTTAACT
>CAZOUJ010000365.1:1164-1598 GCA_964582955.1 uncultured bacterium | reverse complement strand
AGTGGTGAACCGGTTCTGTGGTTCATCTATGGATGCTCTCCAGCAAGTGAGCACAGCTGTTGAAGCAGGGGATATAGAAGTTGGGATTGCAGCTGGTGTTGAAGATATGTTTTCTGTTCCAATGGGCGGTTTTGCACCGGACTTTCATCCTGAATTGGCTGAACATGAATTTTATATTGGTATGGGTGAAACAGCTGAAATTCTTGCAAGTGAAGGATCTATCGCCAGAAATAAGCAAGAGGAATTTTCTATTCAATCCCATGAAAAAGCGCTTAAAGCTCAAAATGAAGGGAAGTTTGAAAATGAAATCATTCCATCTTCTACAATTTCCAATGATAATTCTAATACAGACAATGTATTATCCCCAATAGATCCTGATTTTGCACTATAAAGACCATCAGTAGAATAAGTATTATCAATACTCCAGGATGCAT
>CAZOUJ010000365.1:0-1154 GCA_964582955.1 uncultured bacterium | reverse complement strand
CCTGATGTTGAAAAAATAAAAAGTTTAGCCCCTGCATTTATTGAAGATGGAACGGTCACCCCTGCTACAAGCAGTCCAATCTCTGTAGGAGCTTCTGCCCTTTTGGTCACAAACGAGGAATATGCTCAAAAACATAATCTAAAAATTCGATCAAAAATTATATCCCGTGCTATTGCTGGTGTAGACTGGAAACAAATGGGTATGGGACCCATTCCTGCTTCAGAAAAAGCATTGAAAAAAGCTGGACTTTCACTTGATGATATGGATGCCATAGAACTAAATGAAGCTTTCGCTGCACAGTCGTTATTTGTTATTCAGGAAGGGAAATTTCCTCTGAATAAAATTAACCTAAATGGTGGTGCCATTGCTCTTGGTCATCCGTTAGGATGTTCCGGTGCAAGAATTATTGCTACTTTATTAAATGTTTTGGAACAAATTGATGGAAAATATGGATTGGCAACTATGTGTATTGGGACTGGACAGGGAATCGCTACCATTATCGAAAGAGTTTGATCTTGAAAATTAAAGAGCCTTTCAGCGCTATTAGCCACGCACTAGGTGCAGTGTTTGCAGTCATTGCATTGGTTATATTGATTCAGGAATCAGTCAATCCAATAAAACCTTGGCACATTGTATCATTTTCAATTTTTGGTATATTATTAAAATTGTTCTGGAAATCCTTACCCAATTGGTTTTCCATTACATTTTATATATTTATGGGGTGGTTATCTATTATTGCAATATATCCCATGATAATGACTCTCCAAATAGGAGCTATGGTTTGGATTTTTATTGGTGGTTTCTTTTATACCGTGGGTGCTATTATTCTTGAACTAGACAATCCAAAACTTTTCCCTAAAATATTTAGCGCTCATGAACTTTGACATATATTTATAATCTTGGGAAGTTTTTCCCATTTTATGTGTATGTACAATTATATTACCATATTTGATTGAAATAGGAGATTTAGATGACCAAAAAAATTGAAAAAGTTTCGGTGTTGGGTGCTGGAGTAATGGGAGCTCAATTAGCAGGACATTTTGCCAATGCGGGAATCCCCACTCTACTGTTTGATATCGACATGGAATTATCAAATCAGGGAATTGAAAACCTGAAAAAATTCCAGGATTTACTTCCGGACGCAGAATTTGCAG
>CAZOUJ010000364.1:0-1598 GCA_964582955.1 uncultured bacterium | reverse complement strand
TGAACAGGTGACTCAGCAATTGTTAATATTGAACAGTGAAATTCTGCTGCTGTGTTGTCTTGATATATTTCACCTCCGGAGGTTAGTTGCTTACTCTTGTCATTGGTTGTCAAATCAGGACTTATCACTTCCCATGAATATCCTTCATCCGTTGTTTTGAAAAGAACATTCCCTCCAAAATAAACCGTTTTTTGATCATGAGGAGAGATTTCAATTGGAGAGTCCCAGTTAAACCGGTATTTGTGATCCTTAATTGCGTCACCGGCTGAGCCTGTAATCTTCGGATATGGATGGATTGTTCTTGTGTTTCCAGTATCCATATCTTTTTGAAAAATGACGCCGCCTTGGAGATTGGAATAAATAATGTTCGATTTACCAGGGACAGGTACCGCATAATAGCCATCACCACCAGTAATATAATTCCAATCATCCTTCATAATACCCGCAGTGTTTGATGTTCTGCTTGGTCCCCTCCAGGTACCATTGTCTTGAAGACCACCAAGAACATGGTATGGATTTTCGTCATCTACAAAAATTTGATAAAACTGAGATAATGTCACATTATTCACAATGTCCCAGTTTTTTCCACCATCATAGGATATCTGAAATCCTCCATCACTACCACTCAACAATCGATTGGAATTCTCAGGATCTATCCAAAAAGCCTGATGATCTCCATGAACATCATTTGCAATTCTATCAAATTCCTTACCGCCATCAGTTGATTTAAACAGCCCACCAGATAGCGCATAAAGATGGTCAGGATTGGTTGGATCAACTCTTATATCACTGTAGTAAAATGGTCGAAAATTGATTCTGGCATTATCATGTACTTTTGACCAGTTTTCCCCACGATCTTCAGATCTAAAAAGAGTTCCCCCATCTTTAATTTCAGTCACTAGATAAACAATATTTGGTTCACTTTGAGCAACCTGAACACCAATTCTGGTCATTGGACCATCAGGTAATCCTTTATGGATTATTTTCCAGTTATTTCCCCCATCCATGGTTCGATATAAGGCTGTTTTCTTTCCACCACCATCGAAACGCCAAGGTTTTCTACGGAATGTCCACATTCCTGCATACATGATCCGAGGATTGCTATTTTCCATAGTTATATCTGAACAACCAGTATCTTCATCAATGTAGAGAACTTTTTTCCAATTTTTTCCCCCGTCATAAGTCATGAAAACACCACGTTCTGGATTTGGACCCCATTCACGACCCAAAGCACATACAGATGCCACATCAGGATTACGAGGATCAACAACAATTCGTTTGATTCTTTCTGTTTTTTCAAGCCCCGATTTCACCCAAGTAATTCCTCCATCAATTGAACGATAGACACCCCTTCCATAACCAACACTATTTCGAGGATCACCTTCACCTGTGCCTCCCCAGAGAACGTTAGCATCAGAAGGTGAAACAGCGATTGCACCAATGGAGTAAGCATCCTGATCGTTGAAAATTTCATCAAATGTGACACCGTTGTTTATTGTTTTGAAAATTCCACCATCCGCGCCGCCAACATAATAAGTATTAGGATCCCCTACCACACCCTCAATAGCGCTAACACGTCCCCCCATATTTGCTGGACC
>CAZOUJ010000363.1:0-1601 GCA_964582955.1 uncultured bacterium | reverse complement strand
TCCCTCTGTGAGGAAACTGGAAGGATTAGTGTTGTCATTTATTTCCGTTCTCCCTGATGACTGATTAAAAGGTGCCAAAGAAAATGATCCATTATCTGTTAGGGTACCACCCACGCGATAAAGATAAATTTCATCCGGTGGACCATCAGCATTACCATTTCCAACAGTTGTATTAATCCTATAAACCAACAACCCTGAATCATTTCCCGGAGTCTGAGATTCATAAATTCCCTCTTTTTTCCTGTATTCAACCACAAAATATTCAGTTGATGAATTTGGAGAATTTATCTTGAATACATTGTTTGTGCTAGATTGGAGCGGGCTTAATTCATAGGTTCCAGATGATGTAATAACGGGCATTTCCTCAATCCAGTCACCATACTTATACTTCATAAAAGCACCCATATATTGAGGAGGATCAGCAGATCCATCCATGACATCCCATCCACCCACAGCTACAGGCGCACCAGGAGCATCATAGTGATATAAATCTGGAGCACCCAATGAATGAAAAAACTCGTGACAAAGTGTCCCTACGGTAAAATATCCACCCTGTTCCAAATTAAAATTATAGTCACCCACCAATTTCCCATTAATATAGACGTTATAATAGTACAGACTCCAACGATGAGGCCATAAAAGAGTAGCCCATGCTGTTGGTGAACCACGCACCAAAAAAGTAACATTATCAACATAGCCATCATCATTTGAATCGATAATTAAGGATGCTGGAACTTCATCAGCAATAGACTCAATTGCATTTCTTAATAGGGTTTGCTCTCTGTACGCACGCTGGGAATCAGTATACCCGTTCGGATTCGTAGAAGCATTATAGGGCATATAGTAGCTGCGGGGATGTTCGTCCTGATAAGAATAATTAGTTGAAAAATCACACTCAGGATAGTGATGGGTATACACGTGCAGTGTATCGTAGGAAACCTCTTCAAAATAATGAAGAAGAGACGGACCCTCTGGGTCATTGAATAGTTGGTCATGTTGGGACCGTGGGTCAGAAAATTCAGATTGATCTGAAAAACGAATATAAATATTTAAATTATTTATGGTCCCATGAGTGGGTGCATCTCTCAAATCCCGGTCAATATCTTCCCAGAAAGCCCTTCGCCTATCAAGGTAAGCGTCCTTAGAAATAATTGACCACGGAGTTAATCCTGCATCAGCAGGAATGACAGAACCAACTAAATATTCAGAGGGAACGACCTCATCACCATCCATGACTCCATAATAGAAAAAACCATCATTTTGGCTTTGAATAAGGGTATAGCCATTCTTATCATGTGCCCAGTTGAAATATTCATCACCACTAACAAAACACTTGATAGTTTCACCGTCAGGCTGGGTGATAACTTCCGTTTTAAAGGTTACATTTACCCCATAAATACAGTTAAAAAATATGAAAAAATAAACTAGTTTGAACGACCGTAATTTATTTTGCACGAATTCTATTACTCCTAAATACAATTAAATATGCTAAATAGCGTTCTAAGATTAGACAAAATAAATGGATAAATATTCATTTTTATTATAATAAGTAGCCCCGGTTTTCAAGGGTGAAAACCGGGGCGTGGAGGGGAGTATGGGGT
>CAZOUJ010000362.1:0-1602 GCA_964582955.1 uncultured bacterium | reverse complement strand
GGCGTCCCTTCCCGCTTTTCCAACAACAATTGGCGTTTCTTTCCCCTGAACAGAGGCAACAAAGTTTTCCAGTTCCATTTTCAACGCGTCTTGTTTTTTAATTGCCGGTTTTTCATAAAAAATTTGCCGGTGCTTACCTTTTGATTTTAATGGGGCCGACATTATTGCCGTCGGGTCTGTTTTGCTCGCATCCATTACTTTATAAACCTCAGTAAGGCCAATTAAAAAATCAATTGTTATATATAAGTCCTGTTGAAACACTTTCATTTTTCTCACTTGGTCTTTTGCAACTCGGCTGGATGTAATACTGGCAACCGTACCGTTTTCAAACCTCATTCTTGCATTAGCAATGTCTACAGAATCTGTCATGATGGAAACTCCGCTTGCGTGGATTTGTTTTACCGGCGACTTGACAATTGCCAACACCAAATCTATATCATGAATCATTAGGTCTAACACAACAGGAACCTCGGTTCCTCGGATCATATAAGGCGCAAGTCTTTGCACTTCAATAAACTTTGGATTAATATCAAAGTTCGCTAACGGAAGCAAGGCAGAATTAAGACGCTCGACGTGTCCCACCTGAATGATGACATTCTTTTCTTCAGCTAGGGCAATTAGTTCGTATGCTTCTTCTACTGTTTCTGATATCGGCTTTTCAATAAAAACATGTTTTTCTTTTTCTTTTAAACTTTAATGCTGTTTCAACGCGCCTGCGTTTATTAATATCATAAACGCCCACAAGACTCGCACTACCAAGCCTTGAAAAGTGTTTTGTGTGGTGATGTCCAAGATGGCCTAAGCCAACAACGCCAATTTTAGTTGTTTCGTCCATGTGCTTAATAACAGATCGATCTAAAGACAGAAAATTACAGCAGATGTTTTATACATCGTTAAAAGTATAAACCCTTGCATTTCATTTCATGTGGGGGCAATTTTCCGAAGAGAAATCTAAAGTTCTTCTTATGATTAGGGTGTTTTTTTATTATGAGTGAAAACATTAAAATTTTTGTTGGGCTCCTAGTCCCTGGTGCAGCCGTCGCTGCTTTGTTTTTCGCTGTTTTTTCCGAAAATTACGTTTTGGGAATCTTTTTATCAATTTTTGGGATTGCTTCCTGGTTAATCTATACTATCATTGTGAAGTCTTACTGGCCTCAAATAACTGGGAATATAATTATTGTTTTTGGTGCGCTCCTGGCCCTTTCGGTCTTCTTAGACGTAGGCTTAGAACAAAACATGTTCGGTGGGCTGAATGTTCAATCTGAAGGCCTAGCGTATTCAACAATATTGCTTTTTTTCTCTGTTTTGCTGGGTGTTTTATTTAAAAAAACAACCCCAATGGTTTCTGCCTCGATTACACAAAAAAGCTCTCACACACCTGTCGCCGCCCCAGCAACAATCGATTGTGTTTCGGAAATAAAAGAAGACAATTCGGATATGTCCGATTATTATATGGAAAACGATCCTGATGCTTTAGGCTACGGCGACGAATATTTTCCAGGATATGGTGAATATTTTCAAGAAGACTACGAAGAATAACCCCTTTTAATTCGCGGAAAAAGACAGCTCTCTCCTTAATTCCTTTACAAGGTTGCCAATTCG
>CAZOUJ010000361.1:0-1607 GCA_964582955.1 uncultured bacterium | reverse complement strand
TTCTTTTTGCAATGCTAGATATCAAAAGCCTAGCCCTAGAGAATTTGATTCCTCGTCACTTCCTACATCATTTGTATAGCTTGCTGATAATGTGAAACCATCAGAGAAATACATCCCTGAGTAGCCTGTGTTATAAGAGAAAATCATTGATAGTAAAATTGAACAGATAAAAATATTTTTCATAATTGAAGCATCCTTTTAGGTTGATTGGTTATGCTAAAAAATATATTAAAAGTATTATAATTGCTATAATAGCTAGAATTGACATCAGAAACATAGAGCCGATAAATCGCGACATATGTCCCATATTTTTTGTTTTGTTTTTATGAAAGAAGGGCATATCAGGTTCAGGAAGATTTAAAAAATTACATAGAGGCCCCCATCCTTCTTTCACTTCATAAACTAAGAGTCTATCCTTAGGGACATAATCGATAACAGATTGATTCCATTTTAAAAATTCTTTTTTAATTTCATCATCAGTCTCGCGCCCTTTAAACATTCCTTTTGGTCCTAAGATTGCTTCATTATGTATTTTTTTCTGTAAATAAAATGAGGTAAAGGGGATCTTTGAAAAAAATCTAAAGGTAAAACTTTTGATAATTTGATTATTTAAGGCATTCCAGCTTTTTATCCATCCATTCTCTTCTCTAACTGTAAGAATCACTTTTGCATCAGGATACTCTTCCATTAATTCTTTATAATAATTACAGCTTGGGAAATCTAAACAAGCTCCATAACCATTATAGATGTTATCCCAATTGATTTTTTCTGGTTTATTAAAGATTATATCATGCCATAGCTTGGCATCCCTTTTATTGAGTAATATGTTTTGCATATGATAGGATGGCGCGTTTAATAAAGTTCGCAAAGCGTACTTTAAACTTCTTGTTCCTGTCCTTCCCCATCCTGCGCAAATAACTTTCATAAAAGTCCTTTTTTCTATTAGATAAATTAACAAATTGTTACAGTAAAACTCCAATATTTTATGTAATTTTAAACGTCAAAACAGAGGTTGTCATGAAAAGAGTTGTATTTACTATATTTTTATTTAGTTTTATTTTTACGCAAGAAGTGTTTTCAGGATATTTGAAAAGTACAGAAGTTAGCTTCTGTATGGATGATTGTGGAATGTATTATATTGAATCAGAGTTCTCATCTGATGCATTGCAGACGCAGGTCCCTGTTTTTTTAAATGATACAATTATTCCTGAGATGTATTTAAATCGATTTGTTCAGGTGGCTGTTAGTGATCAAGAAATTAACTGTATTGAATGTAGTGCCTTTGAAGTTTTAGAAATAAATCTATCTAATGACTGTGAATCCCATGTCAATTGTTTTGCAGACCCCTGTAGCGTTGCAGAGGAGTGCCAGCTTAATACTCCCGTAGATTGTGTTTCAAATTATTGTGGGGTGTGTTATGCTGATTTTTATGATTCAGATAATAATTTAGTTAATTGTTATTCAGATGACCCAGGTCCCAATCCGTGTTCAGATTTTGGGCAGGAAGATTGTGAATGGTTTGATGAATGTGTTTGGACAGATAATGGTTGTCAGAATGCAACTTGGGATGATGATTGCAATGGTTTATGTCAAGATGAATGTTCTGA
>CAZOUJ010000360.1:437-1615 GCA_964582955.1 uncultured bacterium | reverse complement strand
ATGCTGTAAGTAAAGACATGGTTCACTGGGAAGAGTTAGAGGATGCAATTCCTCCGGATGAGTTTGGGACAATATACTCTGGCACAGCGGTGGTTGATTTTAACAACAGCTCCGGTTTACAGGAAGGCGATGAAAAACCTATTATAGCTTTCTATACCTATTGCGGACCTTGTGAACAGTTTGGTGAGCCAGGAGGAGATGAGCCTTTTACACAGGCCATAGCATACAGTACTGATGGGGGTAAAACCTTTACCAAATATGCCGGGAATCCTATTATAGGGAATATTACTGGAGGTAGGGACAGAGACCCGAAGGTGTTCTGGCATGAAGAGTCTGGTAAGTGGGTCATGGTTCTTTTCCTCGATCATAATTCGGCCGATCAGTGGAATTTCGATAACATCGCAACCGATAGAATTCCCAAAGGAACTTCATTTAACTGGAAATATGGCATCTTCAATTCAGATGATCTTCTAAACTGGGAACAGACCAGTGAGCTTGATGACTTAGAGCTTTTTGAGTGTCCAGAATTATTTGAGTTGCCTGTTGATGGTAACCCGAACAATACTAAGTGGGTCATGTGGGATGCTCCCGGGGACTATTTTATTGGAGATTTTGACGGTAAGACATTTACTCGAGAATCTGGAAAACATATGGGTGATTTTGGCAGTAATTTTTATGCTTCGCAGACCTTTAATAATATTCCAGCCTCTGATGGGCGAAGAATCCAAATTGCATGGATGGCCGGAGGAGAATATCCAGGTATGCCGTTTAACCAGCAGATGTCCTTTCCAACAGAAAATACTCTTCGGACTACAGAAGATGGTATCAGGATGTTTCGGGAGCCTATTCAAGAAATTGAGAATCTGAGAGTTAACAATTTCTCTCTCTCTAATAAGGTTGTTGGTCCTAATGAAGAACCGATTCAAGGATTTAAAGGAGAACTCTTGGATGTTCACCTTGAAGTGGAGCCAAGAGGAGCGTCTGATTTTGGTTTTATGACAGATGCATTAAAGGTTCGCTATTATGTAGATGATGGTATTCTTGCTGCTGGACGTCATAATCGTCAACTCAATAACGCTGCCTTAAAGCTGCAAAATGGCCGGTTGAAACTGAGGTTACTTATCGACCGTTCCTCTATGGTAGTTTTTGGCAATGACGGCAGGGTATCATTGTCATTT
>CAZOUJ010000360.1:0-319 GCA_964582955.1 uncultured bacterium | reverse complement strand
AATCTGGGGACAAAGCTGACCAATTAGTTAATTCAAATCTCCTAAGCTCAAGAGAATCCCCCTTTTTAAGATTGTAAAAGCCTCAGGGATATCAAATACATCAGCAGTATGTCCTAAAGATGTATAAAAAACTTTTCCTTTCCCATACCTCTTTTTCCATACCGCAGGAAGAGTTGCTCCTTTAATCCACTTTGCATGTTCATCACTGAATGTAGTGGTAGCAAGTACTTCATTAAATGGGTCAACTTGCATGTAATATTGTTCGGACTTAACTTTAAAATCACTTAGTCCTTTTGTAATTGGATCATTATGATCAATA
>CAZOUJ010000359.1:386-1616 GCA_964582955.1 uncultured bacterium | reverse complement strand
AAACCAAATCCTGGATTGCATTTCCCACAGATTTGAATATTGTAATCTCATTCTCTGAACCTCTCCCGGAGACTTCTCCTGATATTAACTGTCCCAATTCACCATGAACTAAATCAAAAGACCATTCCCCTTTTTCTACCGGAATAATGAGATCCCCAGCTTCCAATTCACATGTTTCTCTTTTATCAACGATTACTTTTGAATTAATAACTGTCTCTATAGGAATTTCCTGCATGTGAGGCTTAAAGGAACCAATAGCATTAATATGAACTCCCGGACTGAGATGCCTATGATCAAAAAGTGGTTTTTCTGATGGTGTAGCTGTGCAGATCACATCACTTTCCTCTAATAAATCTTTATTCCCTACAATGGTTTTAATGCCAAATGTATCATAAATAAGGTTACAAAATAATTCAGCCGATTTTTTAGCGCGGCTGTACACAAGAATCTTTTCCATATTTCTTACAGCCAAAATAGCTTCAAGCTGGGATTTTGCCTGGACACCCGTACCAAAAACTGCAACGACTCTTGCGTCCTTTCTTGCTAGCATATCAGTCGCCAGACCTGAGGCTGCACCGGTCCGGATAGTCGTGATAGATTCTCCATCCATAGTTGCTACCATGTTTCCTTTCGAAGCATCAAAGACCTGAACAGATGAATGAAGTAATGGCAACCCTTTTTGAGGATTGAAATAATTCACCGATACGACTTTTACTGTATAATATGGACTCTCCAATGAATAAGCAGGCATCACCAGTGATGTGGCATTTTTATTTGGAATATCCGTACTCAGTCGTTTCGGGATGATTGCTTTTCTGTTACTTAGCTGAATAAAAGCAGTTTTCATTGCTTCAATAGCTTCATCCATAGTAACTATTTTATTGATTTGTTCTTTATTAAGAATAATCATGATAAGTATGTTATTGTTTCTCCAAAAGAAAATATTTCAACTGAACTTATTAAATTATTATACCTCACAAGTCCTGAATAACTATAAAAAATCTTGAGGTTGGACGGTATTTGATGTTTTAGTAATGTTTTTCATCTAGTATGCGCTTACAAGCAGAGCTCCGAAAAAAGCACAACTTACTGCCAGCCACTTCCTCCGAGTCATCGCTTCTTTAAGAAAAATTGCTGCCATGAGAATGATGAAAATGGTAGAAAGCTGATTATAGATGGCAGCCCGTCCAGCAAGGGTGTATTTATACCCGGCCAACCAAAAGATAACTG
>CAZOUJ010000359.1:0-376 GCA_964582955.1 uncultured bacterium | reverse complement strand
GATCCTAGGATTAGCGGCGGATGTTTAAACCCCTGTTTAATAGTTTGTCCCAGTACAGGTAATCCTTTAGCGAAAACCAGGAAACCAATACTCAGTGCGGCCCCTATACTAAATCTCACAAGGGCAATAGGAACAACCGGGTGTATTTCCATAATTGGCTTAAGTAATAAAACTGAAAAAGCAGTAAGTGCCTGAGCTGTAAACCCATACAGCACTCCCCAGGCTATATTTTCCCGACTTCGATTTTTCGGTATTTCGAGTGTTCCTATAATAATTCCGGCAATGACTAAAACGCCTCCAAAGTAAGCTTGTATAGAAATAACCTCTCCAAACATAAAGAATGCAAGGAGAAAGATAGTTGGTGAATAAGCAGTAC
>CAZOUJ010000358.1:692-1617 GCA_964582955.1 uncultured bacterium | reverse complement strand
ACTAACTCATTCAGAATTGTATCCTGACTTAACAGTCCATTTTTATTATTGAATATTTTAATATAGTTTTGCCCTTCTACCGTGCTAATTACTCTACTAAGTAGTTCTATTTCCCCTTCATTGTAGGGTCTCAGTTTAAATGCCATATCCCCTCCTATAATGGTGACACATATTTCTTTGGTTTTTTGTTAGCTTGATATGTCCGTGCAGCTTCCTTCCTTAATTTATCTCCTTCCCTGGCTTCTCTTCTCCTCTTCCTCATCATCTTTGCATAAAGGTGATGTTCATTCTTTGTTTTACGGTGATTACCGTCAACCAGCATATCTACATATTCACTCATATATCTCCTTGTGTAACCAGAAACCAGAGACAGTGTGAGAACATCCTATCCCTGGATTGGCAGACTGGAACACCCAGTCTATACTTAAGATAAGTGTTCTTTATTACTTGACCAAGCAATGTCCAGGGACTTTTACAGACTAACGCCATGAAACCGTGTCTGAGAGGAGTACCCATCTTGGCTTAATCTCTGGGTTCTGGGATCACTATTTATCCCATTTATTCTTCAGATTAATTTTTCCATCTACTGCCCAGACCTTCTTTGCAGTGATTGAATGCACACATGCATCATCACGATCCGGGTCTTTAGAAAACAGTGCATCCACACAACTTTTGATAAGGTTATCCAAGTCCGGCTTACTTTCATGGAAACAGCCCAGCATTTCCATTTTCTTTTTATTGCTCCAGCTTTTCGGCATGGGCATGTGAAACTCAATAGTCAAATCCTGACTTGGTACAAACTCATCATACTGACATGCCAGCCTTAAATCATCTGCAAACTGGCGGTAACGCATAACTGCGGGTCTCTTTTTCCAAACATCAGATTTTGTTTGTCTGGGTATGGGTACAGGTGTGATGTCAACCC
>CAZOUJ010000358.1:307-660 GCA_964582955.1 uncultured bacterium | reverse complement strand
ATTTTTTGAAGATAAATCTAATTCTTCCATGAATATATTACTGTACCCAAAGCCCATCAGGTCATCAATATTCCAGTCTGCCATTATTTGATTCTGGGGCGAAGCACCAGGAGTCTTGCCACTTATTTCCGGGGCAATGGTTTTTACAGTACCCCCATTCTTTAAATATTCTTCGATTTCTTTTTGGTATTTAGAATTAGCTGTACTCTTAGATTCATTTATTTCCCTAACCTCCCCAATAGGCTTGCGGAAAATGTAGCCGTAGGAAGACCATTTATTAATAGCCTCCTTACTCTCCACTTTTCGTAACTTGGTTTTTTGTCTTTGTAGTAACAGTGAATATTTTTCCCTGC
>CAZOUJ010000358.1:0-270 GCA_964582955.1 uncultured bacterium | reverse complement strand
GGGGAAAAATCAGAGCCGCAGTATACGCAGATACGGTCTGGTAGTTTGGGGTGGTTTTTAAGATAGTGGGTTGCCAAGTATTCTCTTCTATACTCAGCATAACAAATTTGACTGCACCATCTTTTACGGTGGCCTTCAATTTTATTTCCGCATTCGCAATATTTTCTTATTTGAATCTTCATTTCCTTCCGATGGATTGAGTTGATTCCGTACCTCAGTATTTTGAGTTACAATTAGACGAAGGGCAGCATCTTTTACCCTTTCTCGTAA
>CAZOUJ010000357.1:791-1618 GCA_964582955.1 uncultured bacterium | reverse complement strand
AGTATGGAGTACCTTGGTTATGGAAGAGGGTACCTTTTGGTACGTGGGTGAAAGGGTGAGTAAATTATAATCTTTGATTATCAAAAACGATAGGTATAGGAAACTCTAGTAGAAAATCCTGCTGAATTTTCAATTCGTATTTTTTTTCTATCATCCCATTTTTATAGATATAATCTCCAGGTGCTTCATCTGCCCCAGCGAATAAAGACCCCATCATAACACAATTTGCACCTAAAGAAAACGCTTTTACAATATGTCCCATTGAAGATATACCTCCCTCATCTCCCCAACGATCAATGTGGCGTGGCATCTCCTCATGTATTTTGGTACTTAAGCTATCTACAATAGCATTGATTCTTTCAGGCAGAAATGTATTACTTAAGTGTGCAGCACCTCTTTGTATGAATCTGTCCTGAAAGAACTGGCTATTTAATATATATTGAAAAAGCTCATAATCATCCATGAGGTTGTCCAACAGATTGGTGTAACTATTATTTACATTAAAGCCTCTGTCAATATCTACGATCAACCACTGCCATTGCCCATCTTCCTCACGGGATCGCCACCATTCTCTGTTGTGTCCCCAACTAGTATTTGCACAGTAAAGGGTCATAAGGATATGATCGATAAAGCTATCTACATTCATCCATTGCTGAATCTGATTATAAACGATGGGGTCATTCAAATTGTTGTTCAGAATATAATCGATCATTGAATTGTAGTGGTCTATACTTCCCTCTACGACCATTAGTTGTGTACCAGATTGTGTTTGTGTGTACTCCAATTGATCAATATTTTCAGGATTAACATTGAAATTTTCAAAAAAA
>CAZOUJ010000357.1:330-770 GCA_964582955.1 uncultured bacterium | reverse complement strand
CGTATGTTATGAATTCCCCAATATGTTCCATTTAAAAAAAGTGCTGAAGGTCTATAGGCCATATATCCGCAAATCATCATTTCTGAAACAAGACTTTCGGTGATGGGATCCCTGATCAACGTTTCTTCCCAGTCATCGCCACCGTTTCGAAAAACAATCCTTGAAAAATTGGCTATTTGTTTATTTTCAAATATTTGATAGTTAATAAAATCCTGTCCAAAACGGTCTCTTGTATAGATCGTAAATGGTTTTTGAGGTTTGGTCCAGATATTAAGACCACCAAGCCTGGCACCTGCATTGGCAGTAAATCCATGCTCGGTTTCCGGAGTGAAATATTGGATAGTGACCGGTATTTCTCTTTGCTTGTACTCATTTTCATAAATTCCAATATCATCATCCCAAAGTGTTTCTGGCTCAGCAATAAGAGAAACAGTAGGGAT
>CAZOUJ010000357.1:0-260 GCA_964582955.1 uncultured bacterium | reverse complement strand
GTAAAATCCACTTTCCAAAGATATTGAAACTGGTTCAGATGCATCTGTGATAATTGTGGATGCAGTAATATTAGAACTGCCAGGGGTCGGTTCTCCAAAGTAGTACCAGTCGCTGTCTTCCATATTTCGTCCAAATGACACATCTGTAATCTGAGCTCCAAAAGTAACTGAATCAACCAGCTCTATATTAGTATATCCGTCTCCGATAAGTTCAAGGTCAAAACTGATATCCGAGCTTGACTCACTTACCTGATGTAGCT
>CAZOUJ010000356.1:0-1621 GCA_964582955.1 uncultured bacterium | reverse complement strand
CCTGACCGTACATTGTTTTGAGGTAGGGCTTCATATCATCCATCTCTGCACACATTTCAAGGGCTGATTTCACTGCATATTGAGCGGGATTTTCTTCATCATGTAAACCAAAAATTGCAACCATTCCATCACCAATATAGTTATCCACCGTACCATGGTTTTCTTCTACTGATTTTACCATCCTATTAAAATATCTATTTAAAATAAAAACTACATCGTATGGAGTTAATTTTTCTGAAAAAGGGGTAAATCCTCTTATGTCACTAAAAAGTATCGCAATTTGTTTTGTTTCACCCAGCCTACCAGAAACACCTCTCTCGGAAACTGATTCGATGTCTTCTTTATTTAAGACCAATCTCCTCACAACTACATCCCCATTGATGGTAGTTTGACATGCCAATCTAAATTCTTCTGTTGTATGAGCTTTATCTTTTAAAGACAATTCTTTCTCTGTTTCTGGAGAACAGTTTTCTATACCTTCTAAAATAAGTAGTCTACAGGTCGTACACTTTCCCTCTCCTCCACACGCATTTACGTGAGGTATGCCATTTTTTGATGCAGTTTGCAGTATTGTTTCACCTGGCTCTACTTCAAAAATTTTATTGTCCGGTAAAAAATCTATCTTAGGCATATTTTATTTACTTCATGAACATATCACTATCATTTGAAAATGGCCTGAACTCCAGTACGTTTTCACCAGGGTCCTGAATAAAGAATGTTCCCTGTTCTCCTGCATTGTTTTTAAATCTCTTCCTGGGTTCTATTAAAAATTTAACGCCATCATTCTTGATATTTCAGCACAAATCTACCCATTGATCTCATGGCAGGATCTTTTCAAAAAGTCTTGTGGGAATTTGGTCACCATCCACTGGATTGGTTTTAGGGATTGTGCAATCTTCTGGGGACAAGTGGGCTAAAACCTGATGACCATAGAAATTAAAATCAATCCACTTGTTTGATTCCCACCCCAGCATACATCTTAAAACTTGTATATAAAATTCCCGGGATAGTTCAATGTTATGAATTGGAAAGGCCATGTGGAATTTCGGGGACACAATTTTTCTAGGTTAATTTATCATAATCATTAGCGTATAACAGCAAACTTACCCACGATTTCTTCTAAATTTTCACCATTATCTTGATTGATCCTTTGAATATGATACAAGTAAAGTCCCGGTGCGATTTCCTGATTATTTATTGTCCTCATATCCCACCAGGCATTTCCGCTATTTTTATTTTCATGTTCAATTTCAGTCACAAGTTCTCCAGTGATTGTAAATATTTTAATGATGCATTTCTCAGGAAGGTTGGTAAACCTTATTCTCCTCAGGAATTCCGTTTCCTTGTATCCAGACCGCACGATATAGGGATTGGGCACAACAGATACCCTTTTAAGATCATGAACTGGCTGAATGCCGGGATATACCTGGATAAAATTTCGATCCAGTATTGTAGTGCCCTTTGAATTTTCAATAGCAGCGTAGCCATCAGGGCTAGCCCATTCCCCAGGATTGGAATAATTGGTATCTATAACAGATTCAAATTCACCATTTCCAATATTGATATATCGGATGGAATATGTCGGTTCCACACCCATATCATAGGCCACTATGGAATAGGT
>CAZOUJ010000355.1:0-1621 GCA_964582955.1 uncultured bacterium | reverse complement strand
ACGAATTGGATAAGTATCTTATAGGAAGGTATACGGAACAGAAATTTGAACCCACAATCGTTCAGACTGAAAACCATCCCTATATCCATTACAACAAAGCCGGTCTCATGATGTATACCCTTTCGGATTTTATTGGGAAAGACGTAT
Organism: uncultured bacterium; assembly: GCA_964582955.1. Lineage (GTDB taxonomy): Bacteria > Fidelibacterota > Marinisomatia > Marinisomatales > AB-629-J13 > AB-629-J13. The sequence goes on along the minus strand of CAZOUJ010000355.1, from coordinate 1,474 downwards.
TAAATAAAGCTCTGGGAATGTTTATAGAAAGATTCAGGTACCAATCCGATCCTTACACCAATATTGGAGAATTTGTAAACACAATCCGTGAAGACACTCCGGATGATCTACAGTATCTGCTCACAGACACATTTGAAAAGATCACTCTTTATGAAAATAAGGCGAAGGAAGCATCCGCAGTTGAGAATGAGGACGGAACGTTTACGGTTACAATTGAAGTGGAAGCGAAAAAAGTCTACTCCGATAGTTTAGGGAATCAAACCAATGCTGAGCTCAATGACTGGTTGGAGATCGGTGTTTTAGGTGAAACTTTGGTTAATAATGACATGGAAGAAATCCCGATCTATTTGGAAAAAGTGTTAATTGCAGATTCGTTGACAACCTTTACGGTTCAGGTGGATCAAAAGCCAATCAAGGCTGGGATTGACCCCATGCACAAATTTGTGGATCGAGATTCAGACGATAATTTGGTGCGTGTCACCTTCGAGTAATAACGGATATTGATTCTGATGTAGAATTCACAGTTTTAATTCAATGAAAACTGGAAATGGGGGATATGTCGTTTGGTATGCGGGAAAGATACGAGGCTGATTAGTTTCAACAAATTTTACGATAACAAATTTTATCTTACTTTATTAAAGATGTAATAATTCAAACCACAACTATTATATAGGATCCTGAATGATAAATGAATTTTGGGCCACTATTGTTTTTTTAAAAAATAGGGTAATGATAACCCCGCCCAGTAGCGGGGTTTTTTGTTTGTAAAGAAGATGATAGGTAGATTTAGTTATGAAGAAAATATTGGCACGTGGTGGAATTGAGTTCTTAGCCGTACTTTTAGGTATTACACTTTCTTTTTGGGTTGAAGAATGGAGAAATGAAACAGAACAACGCAAACTATTAAATAATGATTGTATTAATATTTTATCTGATGTCAATGAAGATATTGTTACAATCAATAAGATTATTGAACAAAATCAAAAGATTCTAAGATCTGGTAAGAAAATTATTGAACTAGTTTCAGATTCAAATGAAATAGATATTGATTCAATAATTGTCAAATTAAATACCCTTGGTTATCCCACCTTTTTTGGAATTACACGCTCATACAAGCTATCCTATTCCACTGGTCGCTTGAATTTATATGGTGATCGAACCTTGGTTGAAGAAATCTCAAGATTATATGATCATTACTATGAACGGTTAAGAACAAATAGTGAGCTTTTTGATAAGGCGGGTATGAATTTCTTCGATTATTTTATGCTGCCTATATACCATACTCTATTTGATATGGCTTATCGTGAGAACGATATTAGAAATTTTGTCACTGATCAAATATTCACAAATCAAATGTTAAGTTTCAATTATAGAGTCGAATATTATTTATCAATATTAAAAGCCACCAAAACTCAGCTTGAAAAGGTAAATCATGTTTTGGAAAATTATTTAAAATAAACGTATTGGATTTCTC
>CAZOUJ010000354.1:814-1641 GCA_964582955.1 uncultured bacterium | reverse complement strand
GGTACCAAGACCAATTACCGTCCCTCCATCTTCAATCCAGTCCTTTAACTTTTTAATTCCATTTTCTCCAAGAAATCGCTTGTATGCGCCCGTCCCGCCCCATGCTGAGGGAATGACAAGCACATTGTATTTTCTCAGGTCGGCTCCTGTGAATCCTCCTACATCCAAAATAGAAAATGGTGTAGCCAATCTTGAATCCAGTAAATGCCAAACTGCTCCAAAGCTGTAATACGATGTTGGGGAACCACCCAATACTGCAATTCGAGGTTTTTCAAGAAGATGAAACTCACCTCCTCCTAGATCGGGTCCAAATTCTGCCAATCCTGTATGGACTCCATAAAAATCAATCCCATATTCTATCGCCAATTCTTTTATAAAGTCCTCTGACAGGTATGGATTAGCATTTCGCCTTAACAAAAAGGAACCTGACTGAAAATTATATCCTTCAATTCCAAATGGTTTATTTGCTACCCATACCTTCAAATAGTTTTCCAGAAGGATGTTCAGCAAAGCATAACAATTGCGATCCTCATTCGGGATAACATAGCCAAATGTGGGCTCAGGATTAAATAACATCCCCGGAGCTTGGTGGATGACATATTCAGTTGTTATAATTGGAGGGAGATCTTCTGTATAGTAACCTTCCAAACCATAAGCCAAAGGAAGAGACCATCCAGTGGTTTCGTAAAGCTGACTTTCACTATGTTTTAACCGCTGTCGCTTTTCGGTCTTCAAGAATGAATTATTTAGTCTTATGTCAAAGGTGAGTATTGCATTAACAAGGGCTTTGTTCGGCTGATCCAATCTTACCAGCATAGAACCTTTCG
>CAZOUJ010000354.1:0-804 GCA_964582955.1 uncultured bacterium | reverse complement strand
CCGTCAGATGCTACCGCTCTCTTCAGTTTTTCTATCTGTAAGGTTTGACCTACTTCAATCCCCTGTCGAACTAATGTATTAGCAAACTGTTTTTCAAGGGATGTGTTTTTTGTTTTAGGAAAAATAAATGCTTTTAATCGGTTAGACTTGTTATAAACTGATTTATGTTTTTCACTATAGTAATCCCTTAATAGATCTTCTCTGTTGTCTGCCACAGTCATAAGATTCGCCATGGAACTGATAAACTGATGGTGGACTGATTCTCGGTAAGTAAGTACCGTTCCGGCACGTTGTAGAACTTGTGAACCATCTACACCTGCCTGTTCATATAAAAGACCCACTGCACCGGTATAAATGGACCATGAACTTCCATAGCCGGGAAACAATTCCTCATTCCATTCTCTGGTGTAGTAATTCCATCCTTTTTGATCAAAAGCTGCTGAATGTTCCAGACTCATGATCTTCCACCATTTATAAATCAGTTCCGGCATGAATGGATTAAAAGGTTCCCGAGGCGGATTAAATAGATAAGTATCCAAAGGACCCATTTCATGTCCATCCACCAATAATTGCGGATGCCACTCCAAGATGGATTTAACTCTGCTCTTTGACTCTGGATGCACATGGGTAAACCAGTCACGGTTTAAATCAAATAAATAATGATTTCCTCGTCCCCATGGCCAACTCCCACGGTGGTGTGCACTTTGAGTATCATAATTTACCACGGCTCCATTCCAATGAGTCATCTGTGCTAAAAATCGGGTTCTTACATCGGGATTCTGCAAAGGATCAATAATAACACCC
>CAZOUJ010000353.1:0-1647 GCA_964582955.1 uncultured bacterium | reverse complement strand
AGTATTACTAAAAACGTTCCGAACTTTATGGTTTACAGTGGAACGGAGACTTTATTCCTAAACATTTTACGTGAGGGGGGAGCTGGTAGTATAACGGCCAGTGCTAATTTGCTTGCTCCTGAATGTCAGCTGTTATATCAGGCATGGATAAATGGTCAACAGAATACTGCAGAACAATTACAAAAGGAACTCAACGTTTTGAGAAAAGCGTTGGAAAGTTATCAGTTTGTTTCTGAACTTAAAGGTCTCATGGCTGAACATACTGGCTCAGAACATTGGCAAGAGATGCTGCCTCCCTTTATTCCACTTTTGCCCTCACAAGTTAGAGAACTTTCAGAAAAAATAAATGATCTAGGCCTGAATTTGCGCCAGCGTATCCAAAAATATTTCTGCTGAAAAAACATAGCCTCCTCAAGTTTTTCAAAATACTTCCACACGTTTAGAAAAAAACGGTCAAAAAAATGCAAGTCATAAATAATTAAGGAACGCCAATGCTAAGTCAGTGATATACGGCTCTCATTTGACGAGTGTTCCGGAACTTCAATAATGATCGAATTATGCACGAAGAACTATATCTGGTGGCCTACAAGGACATCGAAAAAAAAGAAATTGATGAAGCCCTCTGGCTCAAGGCCATGTCTATGGCAAGTGGTGACAAACAAAGGGCAAAATGGGCATACATTGAATTACGAGTCGATCAAATGCTTCGGGATCCATCTCTTCGGCGCAGTGCCGGCAAAAAAATCCGGAAGCCAAATCATCAGTCAGGAGCTTATATGATGTGGTTTAGTATTCTGTTTTTCTTTACAATGATCTCTGCAGCTGTGGTTGTGGACGTTGAAGAAATGACCCTTGTTTTTTCCAATGGATTGTACGTTTTAGACGCTTGGTCCTTGATTTTTGTTTTACCTGCAGCCATTTTTTTTGGTATATCGGCAACCTCCTGGCGTACATACTTGCGTTGTTGGACTTACACTTTTGGAAGTGCCAAGCGGGTTACGATCATTGATGCACGTGCTGTAGCACGCTGCCTTAATGTTATGGGTCTTGTTTCCCTGAAAATGGGAGTTATAGGAACGCTTCTAATTGTTATTTTCATGTTTCATGATTTGGATAACTGGAAACTTAAGGTAACTATGGCAGTAATTACCTTATTTTATGGTGTTGTTTTCAAACTCATCGCGTATGTTGTAGAACAACGGGTGCTGAGTCATTATGTCCATTAAATAATAAATTCCACTCTTCTGACCTCTTCAACAGTTTTCCCTCCTTAACTAAAACAGTACCGGGAAAAATTGACACCAGTCAATTTTTTAATACAATAATATTGACAATTAGAAAGAAAATCCGGAGAATCATAGGCTCTCTTGATTTGCAGTTCTTTATTGTAGAAGAAGTGTATAAATTATTGGCCTGTCTGGAAGACAACTTCATAAAGCAGAAAAACATTCTTGAATTAGCTGTTTTCTGTTTTTAACTGACTGTTAATTTTCAGTACTGCCAACAACCCTAACCAGCTTTTTTTGTAAAAGCTGTTCCAGCAACTTAAAGGTAAAAGTGACCACTCAAGAAAAAACAGTCCCAGTTCCCGCCGCCGCTCCATCCAAATCAGATCCAATTGTATTTTTAGAAGAAGATGAGGACTTT
>CAZOUJ010000352.1:0-1648 GCA_964582955.1 uncultured bacterium | reverse complement strand
TTCCATTGAGGGCCGACTGGAATAACCATCCGCCCACCGGGCTTGAGCTGATCTAATAAGATTTGAGGAATCTCCTCTGGTGCGGCGGTAATGATAATACGATCAAATGGTGCCTCTTCAGGCCAACCATTATAACCATCACCTATTTTTACTGAGATATTATTGTATCCTAGCAAATTTAATGTAGTCAAGGCTGAATGTCCTAAATCAGGAATTATTTCGATGGTATAGACGTGTTTAACCAGCTTTGCTAATACTGCCGCTTGATACCCCGAACCTGTTCCGATCTCAAGAACAATATGATGGGAGTCTGGCTTAAGAAGCTCTGTCATAAACGCGACAATATATGGTTGACTAATAGTCTGACCATGACCGATAGGTAGGGGGCCATCACTATATGCTGATGAGCGTTGTGTTTTATCGATGAACATATGCCTAGGTACCTCACTCATCACTGATAGCACATCAACATTTTTCACACCCCGTGCAATAATCTGATCTTTTAGCATTTTCTTGCGTAGTTCACTGTATCTTGCTTCATCCTGACCCACAATAGTGGATGCCAACAAAAAGTAAGAAACCCAAATCTGCCATACTTTCATAGAAGTATTTACCTATAAGCGAAAGTAGGTTTCTTTTTTCGTTTTCACAAGAGGCTTGGAAATGATTGAATACTCGACGAGATTCGTGACTCAATGTTCTCCCTAATAAAGCACACCATACTTTTATTGTTTGTTTTTATAGGTTGTAATTCGGTGAGCGAGTATATGCCTTTGGAGATTAAACTGGCAGAAGAGTTTACTATTGGGGATCCAGAATACTCAGGGCTTGCTTGGGTTGGACAGAACCTCATATTACTTCCTCAGTATCCAGATCGATTCCCAGGGCCTCTGGGAGGGAATATTCTCTCTGTTCCAAAAGAGAGAATACAAAGTTATCTATCAGGACCTCATACTCCCTTAATACTAAAGAAAATAGGTTTTAACGATGACGGAGTGTCAAAAACAGTACCTGTATTCGATGTCTTCTAGGCACTTGTGATTGATGAAAAATCTATTTATTTAACCATAGAGGCGAAAGAAGGAGAAGGACGGCTAGGCTATATTGTTTCAGGGACAGTAGATTTGGTATTGGGAGAAATTCATCTGGACCGATCATCACTCAAACAGATTCGGTCGAGCTCCTTCATGTTCCAGATGTCATTCGAATCTCTACTAATGTGGGGAGACTTATTAGTGGCGTTCTATGAAGCAAACGGACAAGGAATAACAGAGTCACCTCAAGCAGTAGTATTTGACAAGGAACTAAATCAGCTAGAAGAGATTCCTATTCCTTTCATAGAGTACAGGATCACAGACGCTACTTCCATATCAGAGGAAGGTTTTTTCTGGATGATCAATTATTATTATCCTGGTGAGGAAAAATTGAAGCCGAAAAGCGATCCCATTGTACAGCAGTTCGGTCAAGGAACTAGTCACGCCAAGGAAGAGACAGTGGAAAGATTAGTACAATTTTTTATTAAGGACGGTAATCTGACATTTGGAAATAGACCACCAATTCAGCTTACTCTTGAAACTGATGTGTCTCGCAACTGGGAAGGTATAGTGCGGTTAGATAATCAGGGTTTTTTAATTATTTCTGACACATA
>CAZOUJ010000351.1:0-1653 GCA_964582955.1 uncultured bacterium | reverse complement strand
CTCTTTCATTCTTAACCTCTTCTAATTCACTCAGCAATTTATCTTCAGAATTTTTTATTTCCATTTTTCTAAATGCACGCTGATAGGTCTTAAAATCATCATCATTATCATCAATGAACATCCAAATCATGGATGCCATGAATATTATGCTGGAAATAGCAAACCATTTATTTAAGAGATTGATGTTCCAATATCTTTCGTCGTTCAATCTATTATCTCTTTCAAATTAAATATTGAAGAACCATTCAGGGATTGCAATGATATATTTCAGATTAAACATCCATCGTAGATACATCTTAATGGGCAGTGCAAACATAGTCAAACCAAATAACATGATTGTTGCATATCGGACTGGTCCATAGTGGACAAAGAGATGCTTTAACTTGGTCTTAGCCAGTAGAATTGGCATGACAAATAAATAGCCAATCACTGCCACAAAACCTACTGCTTCCCGTACAAAAATATTGATAGGAAGACCCTTATTTAACAGCTTTACCCAAACATATTCTGATAAATTTACATTTGTCAATGGTACCAGTTTATGCGGATCCCACCATTCAAAGGGGCCAAAAAAGTTCCAGTTTGGACCCCGAAAAAAAGTCCCTATGACAATTAAGAAAACCCAGAGGACAAGCCAACCATACATAAAAATAAAATAACCCATTCGTCTTTCTTTAAAGGAATAATAACCATCTCCTTTTTTATTAATATCCATATAAGGGATTGCCATCATCCCTACAATAATGAAAATGGGGAAAATAATTCCGGCAATCCAGGGATCAAAATAAACCAGCATTTCTTGCAGACCTAAAAAATACCATGGGGCTTTTGAAGGATTGGGGGTAGCAGCTGGGTTGGCAGGTTCTTCTAGTGGAGCAGCTATTAGTATTGACCAAACAATTAATAATACCATAAATAAAATAAGTGCTATAAGTTCAATATAAACCAGATCCGGCCAAACTAAAACTTTATCTTCGGGATCATTCCACTCCTCAGGTTTTTCACCACGATCTAAGCGCTCATCATTTATGTAGGATTTTTTCATTCCATGCCATATAGCAAGAAACATTGAATAAATCATTAGTATAATGGGGATATTATCAGGCTTGGTCATGGTTTTATTAAAAAATGGGTCAAAATATCCTACTATGAAAAAAAGCGTAATGGCTGAAAAGATGCAGAGTCCACCTCTGTTGGACCATAGTTTATAAATTCCCCACTTTCTATTTTTTGCTTCAAACCAGTCACTGGGTGGAAAAATAAATGGGAATGCAATAGTCAGGAGTGTAAAGGAAATTGTGGGTGCTGATAGAAAATCAATAAAACTTTTTATAAAATCCATGTTTATTCCTTAAATATTATAAAGGTCCTGAAATTCCACCGTCTTTTCTGATGCGCCAAAAATGAACAGCCATGAAAATCATAGCAATAAATGGAACAGCTATGCAATGCAAAACATAAAAACGCAAGAGCGTTGCCTCACCTACAAATCTGCCTCCTAGAAGCGCAAAACGAACATCAGAACCCATATGCACCAAATTAATATCTCCAATTGCCAGGAGTGAAGCTCCTGGTCCTTCATGCCCGATAAAGGGGTGAGCCCTGGCCATATTGGAGCCAACTGTTACCGCCCATATTGCTAACTGCTCCCAT
>CAZOUJ010000350.1:0-1660 GCA_964582955.1 uncultured bacterium | reverse complement strand
AATTCTGTTGCGGGGGGTGTCTATCTATACCGGAGCCAGGCAGGGGATTATTCCCAGACCAGGAAGATGGTACTGCTGAAATAACTCCTGATTAGTCGATTGAATATAAATAATAAATTGTTAGGGTAAGGAAATACGTGAATAATATCCTGTTAATCTTATTTTTATCTGTTTTGTTTATAACCTGCAAAAACATGCCTGAAGACAACTTAATAGCAGTCGAGATGGACTGAAAAACCAGACAATACATGCTCTATATACCTGAATCACTAAAGGCCAATGCACCTCTGGTTTTTGTAATACACGGGTTAGGGAGTTCGGCAGCCATTATCAGGGGTTTTTCCCGTATGGACCAGATCGCAGAAAAAAATGGTTTTGCTGTTTGTTATCCTCAAGGTACACGTAGTGCTGAAAATACGAGACATACAAAAAAAGGGACGCCTTTCTGGAATGTAGGCTACGAAACTCATAAGAATGAAACCGTAGATGATGTATCGTTTATTAAATCCTTAGCGATATATTTACAACAAGAATATAATTTAGATCCTGAAAAAACATTTTGTACCGGTATGTCCAACGGCGGCGATATGAGTTATCTCTTAGGTTGCGAGGCGCCATATATTTTCAAAGCAATCGCCCCTATCACAGGCTGTATGATGGGATGGATCTATGAATCGTGCAACAAAAATGATCCTGTACCTGTTTTCCAGGTCCACGGGACAGCGGACAAAACAACGTACTATGATGGGGATGTGGACAACAGAGATAAATGGGGAGTCTACATGGGTGTTGAAACAACAATCAATTTCTGGGTGGATCGCAACGAGTGTAAAGAGGTAAACATAGATACTCTCCCTGACATTGATAGAAACGATGGAAGCATAGTTATCACCGAAAAATATACTGGCGGGAGGAACAATAATGAGGTTTGGTTCTACAAAGTAATAAATGGAGACCACGAGTGGCCGCCGGGCTGGCCTGTGAAATCAGGAAATGGGGATTTAAATACCAGCGAAGAGATTTGGAAATTTTTTCAGCATTTTATAAATCAAAGAGAATCCTGATTAGTGAATCAAAATTTAAACGTAAGCCCAAACTGGCTGGTGATTCCAAGAATTCCTAGGTCTGATACAGAATAATCCAAATTCATTTTATATGGAAAAAAGGGAAAGCTTTCCGAGGATAATCCAAATCCCCACGAAAAGCGGTTTATGTATAATTCTGTAATACTTTTATCATCTAATTCACTTGATGAGAGATCATCGTAGGATTCACTGAAATGTAAATATTCAAATCGAGTGCCGGAACGCAAATAAAACAATTTGCTAACCTTCAATTCGACACCGCTGACAAAATAGGGGTTCAAATCCCGTGAATCGTAGTAATCCGTATTGATAGTCAATGTTAGAAAATTATTTCTAATGAGAGATTCCGGTCCCAGGGGTTGAAAAGAGAGACCCATTCTAAAAGCCATGGGCAGGGGCCAATCTTCCGTGCGGAGATTAGCAACTACATCTGGATTTCCATCCAATTCTACAAAGGGGTCAATATCCACTTTTTGATCCGTTCCATTTAAGGTTAATTTGGATCCAAAGTTGGTGATAGCTATGCCAATTTTTAACCCTGAAAAACGAGTGATATATTGTGCCCCAGCGTCGAT
>CAZOUJ010000349.1:0-1691 GCA_964582955.1 uncultured bacterium | reverse complement strand
TCAAGATCTGTATAATAGTCAACCCAATTTTATTCCCCTCATTTGGCAAGGTAATACTGAAGATGTGAGCCCTAATTATGGTGGACGTGCGGGCCTGTATGGTGTGAGTGGAATTCCACATGTTGAATTTGGTGGTACCATTTCATCAGTTGGAGGGGGAGGAAATATGTATCCCACATATTTGAATATATATAATTCCCTCTTGGGTGATTACAGTCCTTTAGTGATTAGTCAATTTGCCAATACCATCGGGAATAATGTAGTTATTTCTGCAGATGTGGAATTAACAGACCATATTACGACATCTAACAATAAGATTCTGTTTGTGCTCGTTAGATATCAAGACTCTGACTATTTCTCATCAGTAATTGCCTATCAGGAAAGCAGTTTTAATCTTACCGATATTGGAGAGACAGGGAATTTTGAGAGTTCAATAGCAATTGATCCGAACTGGGATTTAGATTTGGTAAAAGCAGTTGTTATGGTTCAATCATGGAGTTCCCACCAGATTCTTCAAGCCGATATGGCTGAAATAAATTTGGATAATTATTTTTCTATTAACTGTGGCTTAGGGAACATTCTTTCTGATAATGACAGCGATGGAATGGCTAATCCTGGTGAAACTGTCAACGCTTTGTTGATGGTAAATAATGAGTCGTTGATTATAGATGCAGATAATGTAAGTGGATTTCTTTCTTCTGAGAATCTGGGTGTTACTATCAACCAGGAGAGTCTATATTTTGGTGATATCACAAATGGTGGCGTATCTTCGGGGGAGGCTGAGATAGTTCTTGCACCCGATATTATCCTTGGTGATGTTTTATTGACCCTGACAATATTTTCTGGATACACAGATAATTATGGAAATGAATTTGAATATTCTTATGGTTTTCCGCTCTTTCTGAACGTGAGCTTAAACCAGGCAGGTTGGCCTTTTGAAAACGTTGCTCAGATAGAATCTTCACCTGCGGTTTTGGATATTGACGGAGATGGTAATAGGGAAGTTATTTTTGGAGATTACGGAGGTTCCCTTCATGTAGTTTCTTCAACAGGGGAAGAATTGTCAGGATTCCCATTTGAGTTAGGCGATGATATTTGGGGATCACCTGCAGTAGCAGACTTGGAAGGGGATGGAGACGTTGAAATTGTCTTGGGTTCAAAAAACAAACACCTTATTGTACTGAATGCAGATGGATCAATTCAGGCTGACTATAACTCCGGACAATATCTCATGGGTACCCCTGCTTTAGGAAATATTGATGATGATGCAGACCTTGAAATTATATTTGGAGGATATTCTTCCCCAGGTAAATTATTTGCTATCAATCCGGATGGATCAAATGTCTCTGGTTTTCCATTACAACTTGATGAGAAAATTCAGCGGGGCGTTGCTTTAGCTGATTTTAACGGAAATGGATAAGTTGATATTGTTTGTGGAACTGACAGTGATCACCTTTGGCTTATTTATGATAATTTGACGGTTGCAGATGGATTTCCCTTTGAAGCTGGAAAGGATTTTAGGACTGATCCATCTGTTGTGGAAATTAACGATGAAAAGATCATCTTTGTTGGAAGTAGGGATGACAATTTTTACGCAGTAAACAGTGATGGCAGCCTACGATTTCAAATTGAGTCTGGTGGAGATATAAGCGAATCTTCCGGGATTGTGGATACAGAAAATGGCCCCGGTT
>CAZOUJ010000348.1:0-1691 GCA_964582955.1 uncultured bacterium | reverse complement strand
CTCTTCTGCTCAAAAGAACGGATACGATAAATAGCGTTACACGGCACCAACACTCATAACTATTTGATTTAACTTTGCATTAAGATCTTTTTCAACATTCACGCGGACTATTTTTTTACCAGAAGCGAGAAGAACCTCAAGGTCACCATCAGCCTGGGCCTTTATAAGCTCATAAAAATTATAATCTCGGCCAGGAACATTAGGGGTTTCTTGAATTTCATTATCAATTAGCTGGATGAATTTACCTGTTCTAGGACCACCTTTGTGAAATTGTCCCGTCGAATGTAAATAAGCAGGACCGAACCCATATGTCACTGGTATATCACACACCTTCATCAATTTATGTTTAAATTCCGCCAGGGCTGACTCAACAGAAAGATTTGGTGCTAAATATGCCAATATTGCTATATAGTCATCATCACCTATTCCATGTAGCAGCTCTTTTACTGCACTGATTTCACTAGATTGTATTTTTTCTCCCGCTTCTTTATTCGCTAAAAAGCCTCTTGTAGAAGCTTTAGACTCCTCTACTTGAGGCTGATCGAAAGGGTTAACTTTAATTAGCGAACCTAGAACTGCCGTTGCAACCTCCCATTTCATAATCTCCCCACCAAATTCCTTCCCATCAGTAATTTCACAAGTTAGAGCTTCTGGAAGTTCTAAATGAGTTCCAAAAATATCGCGGTTTGAAACTACAAAGTTGTCATTTTTGAGTCTATTATCATTAACAAAAATAGTTGCACACTGATTTTTCAAAAAATCATAGTTCTTATTTTGAAATCCTATGACCGGAAAAATACCCTTACCTGATTTCCCTAGACTCTCAGCCAATAATTGTTCAATCCATGATGAAAAGCATGTAAGTGTCTCATCTGGAATCAACAGTGCAGTACTACGATTATTTTTTAGCGATTCAATCAAAAAACTAATTAATACGAACAAATCATTTTTCTGGTCATTGACAATAAATCTGTTTTTTGCCTCCAAGGCGCCTTCAAGTATTTGTTTTATGTCCACCCCTTGAAAGGCTGCAGGATACAAACCAAAGGGAGTCAGAACTGAGTATCTACCACCTACGTCTCTATATCCATTAATTACGTCTCTAAATGAAAGCTCAATAGCTATTTTTTCTAATGGTGAACCAGGATCAGTGATAGCCACAAACCTGTTCCCAACATCCATTTCTTTTTTGTGTTTCTTTACAAAATCATAAAAGTACTGGAACAAATTTAAAGTTTCTACTGTAGTTCCGGACTTGGATGAAACAACAAAAAGCGTTTTATCAATATCAATTTTTTCTTGAAGACTCAATATTGTTTCAGGATGAGTGGAATCGATGAATGACACGAAAGAATCTTTACGAATATCAGAAAAATGAATAATGGATCTAGCCCCAATAATACTCCCACCCTGCCCTATTACTATCAAATTTTCAGATCCAATCCTGCGTGAGTTTATTGAAGAAAATAAGTCATCGTATTGTTCTATCATCCTTTCCGGAGCATCAAGCCAACCGAGCGGGACATCTGAAAGGGATTCGGACGACGGCCACAAAGATGCATCTCTATTGAATAATTGATCAATGGTACTCTGTATCAGACTGGCGTCTGAGCGAACCGAGGAGTAATCAGGCTCCATACGGTATTTCCTACTAATTGCTACTTAGATTCTGTCAATAAAGATTTTCGCTT
>CAZOUJ010000347.1:0-1692 GCA_964582955.1 uncultured bacterium | reverse complement strand
CCAAGATGCGAAACAAACAACTTTTGCCCGCTTTATTTATGCATTGGGGATTCGAAATGTTGGATTCCATATTTCCAAGGTTTTACAGCAAGAATTTTCCAGTGACATCGAAAAATTTATGTCTGCTTCATTAGAAGAATTAGAAACCATTGATGAAGTAGGACCAATCGTAGCTAAAACCATTACAAAATTCTGGTCAGACCCCACCAATGTAGAAATTGTTAAATCATGTTTGTCTTTAGGCGTTGAATTAGAAATGGTTCAAGAACCAAGAACCCAAAGATTAAAGGGAAAAACATTTGTCTTTACAGGAACACTTACCAAATTCAGCCGCAACGAAGCCAGAATATTAGCAGAAGAACATGGTGCCCGAGCCAGCGGTTCAGTAAGTATAAAAACTGATTATATTGTTGCTGGTACCGGAGCTGGCGCCAAACTGAAAAAAGCAATGGATCTGGATATACAGGTTTTAACAGAAGAAGAATTTTTAGTTATGATTCGGTAAACCATATGAGGATATTGATGAAAAAATTAATTTGTTTAATCATTCCAGTTGCCCTATTTGCGGGACAAGTAAAGCTTTCTTCTGTACTGGTTGCCGATGGGTTTAAAAAACCTATTTATGTTACTTCACACCCTGAAGATTCTAAGCTTTTATATGTAATAGAACAGGCTGGACGGATCATGTTGATAGAAAAAGGGAAACGTCTGAAAACAGCTTTCCTTGATATTCGTGCTGAAGTGGTAACCCCAAATCGCCCAGGTGATGAACGTGGTTTATTGGGATTTGCTTTTCATCCAAACCATATTAAAAACGGAAAATTCTATATTAATTATATGAATAATGACGGCTATACAGTGGTTGCAGAATTTCAGACGAAAACTCGATTAGAAGCAGATGTTTCATCTGAACGAATTCTATTTGAACTTAAACAACCATTCGGCAATCATAACGGCGGACATATTGCCTTTGGCCCTGACGGTTATCTATACATTGCAATCGGCGATGGAGGTAAGGCCGGCGATCCACTTAATGCCGGTCAGGATTTAAATAGTATTTTTGGTAAAGTAATCCGAATTGACGTGAACCAAATTCCCTATGGAATTCCAAAATCTAACCCATTCTATGGTCAGGAAAATAAACGCGGAGAAATTTGGGCTTGGGGATTGCGTAACCCATGGCGTTTTTCATTTGATCGTGATAACGGCGATATATATTATGGAGATGTCGGCCAAAATAAATGGGAAGAAATCAATTATGAACCAGGGACAAGCAAGGGTGGAGTAAACTTTGGTTGGCGGATTATGGAAGCCAATCATTGCTATGATCCAGAAGAAAACTGTCCGCAGTCAGGCCTCACATTACCAATTCTGGAATATCCAAATGATGCTAATTATGGTCGCACACTTATGGGTATGGACCAAATTGATGTAGAGGGATGTTCTGTAACCGGTGGCTATGTATACCGCGGGGAAAAAATAAAAGGTTTACAGGGAACTTACTTTTTTGGTGATTACTGCTCTGGGAACATTTGGTCATTTAAAGTGAAAAATGGAAAAGCAATTGAATTCCAAAACCGGACAGAAGAAATCAATATTGCAGATGGAGAATTCACTAATTATATCTCATCTTTTGGTGAAGGAGTCGACGGTGATTTATATATCATCGATTTTAATGGCGGTATTTACAAA
>CAZOUJ010000346.1:0-1698 GCA_964582955.1 uncultured bacterium | reverse complement strand
CCGAATATTTTAATTTCATTATCACATTTAATGCTGGTTTATTTAATAATAATGGGGGTGAGCCTTTTGGCTGGTCTGGAAACTTAACCCACTTGGATAAAAAGAAAGGTTATTGGATAAATGTAAATTCATCATATCCAACATTCCAGGATTATAGCAATATCACATTAAGATGGAATATTGGATATGGCTGTGAAAGTCCATCAGGAGAATCATTATCTAGAACAATCGAAGCTCCCTACTCAGAAATCCCAGATCCCTATAGATTTATTCAATCAACAGAACAATCATTTTATTTATTGAATGAAATCGATATTGATGGGAATGAACCTAACTTTGGTGATATTATTCTTGCCTACAACAAAGATGTATTGGTTGGTTCATCGATATGGAATGGCAAGGGAACTTTCGTACCGGTAATGGGCAGAGATATCAGTCCACAGACAGAGGGTTTCTGTGAAGTTGGCGATATACCTACATTCAAGATGTTTAATACCCATACCGGTGAGATTCTGGATTTACAAGGCAACATTAATACATGGACAAGGTTAGGTGTTTATACATTACAATCCCTACAGGGAAGTAATGTTGTACTCCCAACAGAGTTTGTACTGCATCCAGCATATCCCAACCCATTTAACCCTGTCACGACGATCTCATTCGGCATTCCTTCATCCTCTCCTGTTGAGGAGAGAGTCGGCGAAGCCGGGGTGAGGTCAGATTATAGTGATGTAAGCATCTCCATATACGACATCACCGGCAAAAGGATCGAAACCCTAGTAAATAAACCCATGGCACCCGGTCACCACAGTATTCAATGGAATGCCATTGGACAACCAAGTGGTGTGTGTTTTGTAAAACTTAGTGTAGATGAATTTGAATCATCGCAGAAAATATTGTTGTTGAAATAAATGTAAAGTAGGAAACCTTGTCTGCTGAAGCTTGACAATTTTTTCTCAATAACCAGGATTGGTTATTGTACATATCCCTCTCTTTACAAGGAGAGGGTCTCCATAGGCAGGGTGAATTCTGAATTGTAAAGAAGAAAATATTACCTGTCTTCCATTAATATCTGAATTTGAACAATGGATATTTCAAAATTACACCTCCAACGGAAAAACCAATTAATCCCTATGTATGCCAACAATTTATAATTCCAACGTGTCATTGAAAAATATACGCATCGTGAATGAATGGATTTTTCGTTAAAAAATAATTGCTGTTTGAGTCCCGAGGAATCGGGATGAGTTTTAATTATTTTAGGAAATTCCAGAAGAGATCAGCATATATTTTTCGCTGACTTGATTTTTTGGTTCGTTTTGTATCTAGACAAAATGAACTATACATAAAGCTTTTATCTAGTCTATTTGGCTATACTATAACAAAAATTCATATTCCTCACACCCACAAAAATTTTTCATTGCGGGCATGAACTCATACCCCATTCACCCTAAATTACCCCTTCAGCAAATCAGCAATTTTCAGGACGATCATGAAAAAATTAATCCTCTGTATTCTTATATCCATGCTATTCCCGCGTGAACTGCGGGTAGAATTCCATTCCGAAAACGACTGGCTCTACGCCCGGTCATGGGCAGGCGGGACAACCTTTTACAATGGGGTTTCCTACGGTGCCGGTCTTGCCGGTGCTTCCAATCTGGGAACAGATGATGTTTCCAACGTTGACGTCCACTTTTC
>CAZOUJ010000345.1:0-1704 GCA_964582955.1 uncultured bacterium | reverse complement strand
GTAGAGTCCATAGTGATGGTAGACCCAGCCACGAATGGACTCAATACTGCTTCCTACAGGGGGAGGACCAACCTGGTCAAAATAGACAGCGATACTATCGGAATCATCATCCACAAGGACTGCCCCAGTTCCATCATCTATTTCAAACAGATCATATTGAAAATCATTTCCTGTAACAACAGTGTTATTAACCCTGACCATTACATTTCCCCACTGTTCCGCCGTAGTGGGCCAGCGTAAATCACCGGTACTAACTTCAGAAACTTCAGGCATTTCACCAATATTAATTAAATTGACCGGCTGGGTAATAAACAACTCCGTCATGTTCGATTCATCTGTACTGTATTCAGCAATATATCCAGTTGCCTGGACAACATCTCCTTCAAAAAGAATGGGAAAAGCAGAACTGTCCGGATCATAAGAAAGAATGGCACTCCAGGGACCACCGTGTTCATCCTCAAAAATGAATTTAATACCGTTTCCAGCATAACCTAATGCAGTTGGCATTGTCACAATTCCTTCCAGGGTGACAGTCTCATCCGATAAATATGATTTATCCGATTCAGAATCAAATCCAGCTTTTAATAAATCACTGTACACCACCTGCTGAACTCTTTGGATGCGGGTAACTCCATCCTCTACAACATCCCTGGCAATGCGGGGCTGGATCTTGGTGTTATTGTAACTGTAATCCATGCAGCCTGCAACTTCGGTTAAACTTTGTCCGGATTCCGGGAAGAAATAGTAATCCCAATGATCATCTATTCTAACAGAGTTACTCCCATCTGTTACAGACCATTCTCCATTCCCAAGATCGGGATTATCAACGCTTACAGTTTCCACTTTCACAAGGCATCCCTCATATGCTTCTGCTTCAGTACCCCCGGTCATAATCTGCTCAGGAGTAACTACCGAATATGGTATTTCAAAAGAAGAAGGACCAAGAACTGCAATGGAACTCACAGACGTAATCTCTGTCATCCCATAAAACTCTGTGACAGTACCGGTGAGCATTACATTATCACCCTCTGCAACGGAATGAACCACTCCATCTGGTGAAAGTATATCCATATTATCCCAACCCCCTGATTCATAAACTAAAATACCAGTCCAGGGGCCTTCATCATCCTGGACAAAAATTCGTGTTTTATCACCACCCCAGAACTCTGCTGTCACTACTCCGTTAATTGTAACTTCTTCACCAGCTATAGGAGAATCACCTGACGGATCGGACGTGTATTGAATATCGTAAATATCCACAACTTCAGCACCAGATGGAAGCACCATATATCCAATCTCTGCAGATTCAGCAAAAAATCCGTCATTATCAACCGCTTTAATATGAAAAACCACCTGTGTACCTGCTGATTGACTCGGGATTGTTCCTTCATAGGTATCTCCAGATGTGTTTGTCATGGAAACTTCCATTTCTCCTGAACCCGCATCGTAAATAAGTACAGCAGTGCTGATACTGCCGTTATCAGTAATTCCAACCGAAACTATAACATCAATACCTTCCGTTGGAACTGACGGGAAATAACTGACATTGGAAATTACTGGAGGATTAGCCTGGACAAGATCATCATCGTCTCTTGGTATAATTTTGTATTCATTAAAGGTGTAGTTTAATGGTCCTGTGATAGAAACGAACTGATCCCCATTCAATGGACTGTAGGTATAATTACCCGCATCTGCATTATCAAT
>CAZOUJ010000344.1:0-1705 GCA_964582955.1 uncultured bacterium | reverse complement strand
CTTCCAAGAGATTAACTAAATGAAAAAGCTGATTTGTTTTATTTTTCCAATAACGACATTGTTGGGGCAGATCAATTACACTGGCTCAATTAAACCAGGAAATATGTATCGTTTATCGGATCAATCAGAGATATCTTTACCTTTTAGACTTGCGGAAGCAGAAGTGGGCTATTCAATAGGTGATTTTGAATTCATTACCAATTCAGCATTGGAATACCGGTGGTCGAATAATGAAAATGAATTGCAACTCCGGGAAACCTATTTGACCTGGTTCCCCAGTTGGGGAGTGGTGAATGTGGGAAAACAAATCCATGCCTGGGGTGCTGTGGACGGCAACTATCCCACGGATAACCTGAACCCATACGATTATTATTATATGTTTCTTCCCGGTGCAGAACGGAAGGTCGGAACTGTTTCATGTTCGGTAAAATACTATTGGAATGATTGGCAAATGGAAGGTGTTTTTATTCCGGCACATGAAGGAAACCGATTCCCATTTGGTGAGGAAGCATTCCCTTTGAATATCCCTATGTCTGCCCCGGAGCTCATAGATGAAGAACCAGGCAGCGAAATTGGATTTCGTATACAGTCGACTTTAGGGTCCAGTGATTATAGTTTATCCTATTTTGATGGAAGAGATCGATCTTTTTCTTATGTTGGGATGACGGATTCAATGCCGTCCTTTTTCTATCGAAATACCAGTGTATTGGGTTTCGACCTAGTATCGTTCATTGGTGATTTTACAAACCGGTTTGAAATTGGATATTTTTCAACTGAAAATGATACTGAATCCGATATGAAAACTTTAAATGATGCATCCTATATTCAATTTGCTGGCCAAGTAGAATACTCGACTGAAAATGATATTATGATTACTCTTCAGATTATTGGCAGTGAAATATTGGAAGTTAATGGCACGAATTACAATTTTGATCCATTTGGAATACCAACAGAAACACCAATGACAGAAGATGAGTTCCAGCCAGGCATGGGGACGCCTTTTGCCATGTTCACCGATCTGGGGATGATGCTGTCAGTAGCGGGTAATTACTGGGATAATGCCGTGGAAATACGGGGGAATACATTTTCGGATTTAAAGGACAATCAGTCTATGTTGGGAGGTTGTTTATCCTATTCGCCCTTTGAAAATTGGGATCTTGAATTATCGATAACGCATTTCTTTGGAGAGGAGGGAACCCACTTCAAAGAAATGGAAGAATATACTCATATCAGGCTAGGGATGGGATATCATTTTTAATGTAAGAAATAATCGAACTCGGTTAAAAAATTGTAAGAAAAATATTTGATTTCGTTTCGAATTTATTGTTTCAATACACTCCCCTAATATCCTAAAATAAATCTGAATTGGAGCAACTTAAATGAAGAAATTATATGTATTCATCTTAACCGTTTTTACCTCTATTCTGTTCAGCCAGGGATTAACCACTTCAGGTGTCAATGGTTTTGTTAAAAGTCAAGATGGCAAAGGTTTAGTAGGCGCAAATATTATTGCAACCCACATCCCCAGTGGCACGCAATATGGCACCACCTCCATGAATAATGGTTATTTTGTTATTACCAATATGAAAATTGGTGGTCCTTACAAAATAGCTGTATCCTATATTGGCTATCAGTATCAGGATCAATCAGGTGTTTACCTTAATTTAGGTCAGGATGCTCGCTATGACTTTTCCCTTTCAACTGA
>CAZOUJ010000343.1:0-1707 GCA_964582955.1 uncultured bacterium | reverse complement strand
AATATGACGCGGCCTTTTTTGAGTCCTCACCTAACTGCTTATATGTCCAAGAGACATATTTGAATCCTGGCTTAAATAATAATCCAGGCTTATCAGCAAAATTCTCAGAAATTTTATCAATAAAATTAACTAGATTTTCCGACATTAAATACTCTCAAAACTATCTATCTCAAAATATCAAACATCATTTTGATACCATTCTGGTGGTTCTTCACCAGGCTCTGGAAGAATATGTCCACCTTCCATAACCCACGATGCAGGTCCCTCTGAAATATGCCCACTTACATCATTTCTAGGAACACCAGATATTCGACAAAATTCTTCAATTAATCCGCCGAGAATTTGATCTTTTACTTCAGGAGGACGGCCTGCTCTATTTCCTCCAGCAATATAATATTTAGTATCAAAGGTAATTTCTGAATTACCGTGAGTATTTGATATTTGAGAGTTCCCTTCCTGTTCTATAAATTGAACATGCACAAAGTTCCTAGGTGCTGCAGAAATCCCACAATGAACATCAGTGAATGCCGTTGCTATCCTAACCCTTTGATCATAGCTCAAAGCATCCTTTGGTATGAGACATCGGTAATTAGGCATTAAAATCTCCTAAATCAAACTAAAATCTATCCGTTCCAACTTCTGTCACGCATACTAATAATCACTTCATCCTCAAGAACACCAGAAACAGAGCACCAGTTCTGTCCAATTTGGCACAGTAAAGCTTCTCTTGTTTTCTGATCACATCCATCAGGAATCACTCCTCGTACATTTGAGGTAGTAGATGGCACTCCCCCCCTAAAACCAAAACCTTTAGGTATTTGAAGCCAATTTATTGAGATTGATTCGTGATTGGATCCAAAAGTCTGATCGAATGCATCATTTATAGAAGTTACCAAATCATCCCTGATTTCCTCAGGAATGCAGCCTTCCTGAATTGTGATTTCAATATCAATCATCTACAAGACATCATTTTGCTCTTCACTTGAAAAGACCCAATTGGGAGCAATTATGTCTAATATTACTTTTTCCGTCAAATCTATCTACTATTAAACAAAAAGCTCCGAAGTTGACTTATTTCACAAACTAATGTAATTCTGAACCCGAAAAATCCCATAGTAAAAGGACTAAACATGTCAGACTCACCAACTCTTGGAAATGGAAATTTTTTATACAAAGTCATAGAAAATTGGGAACAAATCCCCGATGGATATTCTTGGAAAGAAACTGCAGGTGTAATTACAGACGATCATGACAATGTTTATGTTTTCAGTCGAGGGAATCATCCAATGATGGTCTTTGACAAAAATGGAGCCTTTATAAAATCTTGGGGCGAAGGAATTTTCTCAAGACCTCATGGAGTGAGTAAAGGACCTGACAATACCATTTATTGTACTGATGATGGAGATCATTCTGTACGACAATGTACACTAGATGGGAAAATTCTTATGACAATTGGAAATCCAGGAAATCCCTCTTCCCTTTTTAGTGGAACTCCATTCAATAGATGTACTCATACAGCTACAGATCCAGACTCCGGAGAAATATTTGTTACTGATGGCTACGGAAATTCAAAAATTCATAAATATACCCCTGATGGAAAACTAATCAAATCTTGGGGTGAACCTGGAACTGGTGAAGGCGAATTCAATATAATCCACAATATCGCATCAGACAACAATGGGTATCTATACGTCTGTGATAGAGAAA
>CAZOUJ010000342.1:0-1708 GCA_964582955.1 uncultured bacterium | reverse complement strand
AAAGTTGTTCAGGAAGGAACAGTATTAACGATATTAACTTGGGGAGCTATGGTGCAAAAATCTATTGAAGCTGTAAAAAAAGAAAAGATAGAGCCGGGAATAGTTGAAATTATTGATCTAAGAACATTAAATCCATTGGATGAGGAAACCATTGGTACTTCTGTTAATAAAACCGGTAAAGTATTAGTGGTTCACGAGGATAATTTAACGAGTGGTCCTGGGGCAGAAATTGCTGCTATAGTAGCAGATCGCTATTTTGAGGACTTGGATGGGCCAGTCAAACGGGTGGCATCTGCTGATAGCCATGTGCCATTTAATTGGTTTTTAGAGGAAGAAGTCCTACTTCAAACAAAAAATATTCAATTTGTATTAAAAGAATTATTGGAGTATTGATGATTATAGATGTTGTTATGCCAAAGATGGGTGAGTCCATTACAGAGGGAACCATTCTAGAGTGGCATAAAAAAGTAGGGGAAGTAATTGCTTTAGATGAGATTTTGCTTGAGATTGGTACGGATAAGGTTGATTCTGAAATACCAAGCCCAAGTGCTGGTACATTGGTAGAGATTATTGGAGAACAGAATCAAGTTATGGATGTTGGAACTGTAATTGCCCGTATTGAAACTGATATGGACGCAGCTAACCCAGTAGAATCAGCACCAGTAGAAGAGGGGCCGGCACGGGTAGTAACAGAAGAAGTAGAATCTCCAGTTTCTATTCCAACACCGCCAAAAACTGAAATTCAGATAAGTGAAAAGAAATTCTTTACCCCTGTAGTGAATAAGATTGCAGGTGAAAACAATATAGGATTTGAAGAATTAATGACTGTTACCGGTTCCGGAAAAGGCGGGCGTGTAACCAAATTAGATATCTTAAATTATTTAAAAACGCGAACTGGTTCCCCTAAAGTACCCATTGAATCAGGTATTCTAAAACCTTCGTTTACAGATAATGAGGCGCGTGTTGAGATGGATCATATGCGAAAGTTGATAGCAGATCATATGCGATCAAGCATTGATTCATCTACCCATGTTTATGTTATGACGGAAGTCGACATGACTGGTATTGTCAATTATGTGGGTTTGGAAGGAGATGTATTTTATGATAAGGAAGGATTTAAACTAACATACACACCTTTCATTATTCAAGCTTGTGTGAAAGCATTAAGCAGTTTCCCCGATATGAATGCTTCCCTTGATGGTAACACAATCGTATACCATAAGAATATAAATATTGGTATGGCCGTAGCGGTTGATAAAGGGTTGATGGTTCCCGTATTAGATAATTGCGAAGAGTTGAATTTTTTGGGGCTTTGTAGGAAGGTAAAAGATATTGCTGCTCGCACACGTCATAAACAATTAAAACCTGAAGAATTACAGGGTTCCACATTTACCATTTCCAATTTTGGTGTATTCAATGTTACCATGGGTACGCCTATTATTAACCAACCTAACGTGGGTATTATAGGTGTAGGTGTTGTTAAAAAAAGACCTATTGTGATTGAAACTGATGAAGGTGATACAATTGGTATTAAGAGTATGATGATACTTTCCTTGGGTTTTGATCATCGCTTAGTGGATGGTGCTGGTGGTAGTCAATTCATCGAAATAGTTAGAAAAAATATTGAATCAATGAATCTGGAAAATTTGTTTTAATGCCTATTGATCATGTACTAAAGCTTTACTCAGAATCGATCCGATCCCCTTAT
>CAZOUJ010000341.1:1135-1711 GCA_964582955.1 uncultured bacterium | reverse complement strand
GAAAAATATATATCAGAATTTTCTGCAATTATTGCTCCTTTTAAAACGGACCTGTTATTATTAGTGTCGTAATAATATGCGAAATTATTATCGTCTCTTAAAATTGCCGGGTAGTTCCAATACGTTCCAAATCGACCTGAACCATACTGAGAATTAACTTTTATAAATGTAAGGTGATCAGTTCTATTATCTTCAAAACGTGCTACTTCATTTGATGATGAAACTGTATGAAGTTTTACTGATGGTGAAGTTGTTCCTATACCAACACGTCCACCACCTGCATTTAAGAAAGTATTTCCACTGTGATAATGATTTAAGTATATATGATTTCCACTTTTACTGTCCAAGTGGAGATTTCCATTAGAGGCCCTAACCCAAGCTTCACTTGTGCTGTTTCCCCATCCACCCAGAAGAAGACTTCTAGAATATGATGAATTGGGTCCTATACGAATAGGATTATTTCCAGAATTTACATCTAATATAAATGAAGGACTTGTGGTCCCGATTCCCACATTACCATCCTGAGGCATCACATTGGTGGTACCATTCATCCCCGCCAAGCTCGCATAGGGAGTC
>CAZOUJ010000341.1:0-1125 GCA_964582955.1 uncultured bacterium | reverse complement strand
CGTAATTACCAGAATTTCCATGATTCAAATTTTGATTCCCGAAATAAGCATAATTGTTACTTGCGGGCCAACCGCCTACTTCCGCCCTACCTATCCTTGCATTTTTTGAATTTGGCTGGACATCCAATTTAAATGAAGGACTTGTGGTCCCAATTCCCACATTACCATCCTGGGGCATTACATTGGTGGTGCCGCTCATTCCCGCCATGATCGCATAGGGAGTCATTGTCATCCGCGTTCGGGGGCTCAGGGCCTCATTTGTGCTGAAACTGGCACCGGTTATGGATGCAATCTCCAGCCAGAACTGTGTTTCCCAGTTAAGGCTCGTGAGAGATGTCACTGCACCAAGCTGGGCACCATATACACCGTTAGTAACTGTAAGGGTCTGCTCCTCTGTCCTTGAGGCAGATCCACCGCTCTCAGAAGAATAAAGCTTAATGGTGATAGTGTAATCTCCATCAGGGATAGTATTGCTATCGTTGTCCCGTATGACTCCCTGGACGGTAACAAATTGTGCCATTGAAAATTGTAATGTTATGATTAAGCATGTAAGTGATCTTAGTAGTTTCATGATTAGGTTTCCTTTTTTGTGTTAGTTAATAAAAATATAGTGATTTTTTCATAGGTATTCCAAGGGTCCATCATACTATAGACGCGCGAAATTCTTTTTTTTGCATTAAAAAATCAATTTTTAACATAAATATCCCGGATCATGATAAAAGATTATTTCAAATAAATCATTTTACGTGTTCCATTAAATCTACCTGCCTCCAGGGTATAGATATAAATTCCAGCGCTTACTTTTTCTCCTGAAAAGGAGGTCCCGTTCCAGGTTATCACGTGAGCTCCCTGATCCATGTCACTGTGGCTAACGCGGTTGACCTCTCTTCCAAGAATATCAAAAATAGACAACTTGAATCCAGACCTCTCCGGAAGAAAAAACCGAATATGGGTAACAGGGTTAAAAGGATTCGGGTAGTTTTGTGCAAGCTGAAAAACACCAGGCACAAGGCTGAGCTCATTGACATCCAAACCCTCAAATGTGAAGCACCTATCGGGCGACGGATCAGACATCCCCTGTTCGTATTCAGCAACCAAGCTATAACAAATCATAGAATCCAAAAC
>CAZOUJ010000340.1:0-1715 GCA_964582955.1 uncultured bacterium | reverse complement strand
TTTCGCTCAATTTGTTAGATATGGATTACGGCATTCCTGGCAGTAAAGAAGGACATATTAACGGCGCTAGAATAAGTATTAGACAGTCAAAGCAAAGATTTCACTACCATCGAAATTTGTCGGCTCGGCACTTTCAAGAATTAGACATTGACCAACGTAACATCCACTATGTTCACTCTGAGTTTGAAGCAATACAACCTAATGCGTCGGTCAATATGAATCAAAATATTTTTTCTCTTCAGGGTAAACTTACTGGACCAAAAATTACAGCAGGAATGCTACTACAGTTACGTGAATTTATGACTAGCGGATTTTATTGGACTCCTGATACTAGAGAAGTTAATTTTGCTCTCTTTTCCTTGTTTGAAAGGGAAATATTAGACTTGATAGCTCAGTCATCCCTTAGAGCGGAATTCTTGATGATTGATCCAAAAACCAATTCACATCGTTTATCCAACATGGAATATTCTGAAGTAATTAGGCGGCACTTTAACACTATATCAGCATCACTTCAGATCTCCAAAAATTGGTCAAATATGGAGGCCTCTATATTGACCATGTTAACCAGTAAAGCCCCTAAAATTGAAGACTTGTATTCTGATGGGCCACATCTCGGAACCTATTCTTACGAAATAGGCAATCCCACCTTAGGTTTAGAACGAACCATAGGTGTTGAGGCAAGTGCTAAATATATTGTGCCTAAAGGATGGCTGCGATTAAGTTCTTACCTGAATTACAGTCCAAATTTTCATACGAGTTCGAAAATGGGAGACGGTTACAAACCAGGTGCAGACTGGATTGAGTGGGGTAGTGGTTCAAGCGGATGGCTCTATAAATATCAGATGATTGGAGCAGAAACTGTCGTTACAGGATTAGAAGCCGACTTTATGTGTGCAACTGAATACATCAGAATAAGTGGTAGCCTGTCAGGTATTTTGGGGCAGAATTTGAACACCAATCAACCACTGATATTGATACCACCTCCAAAAGGGATATTAAATCTCGAGTTAAACCAACGCCGATTTTTAACCAAAGTTCAAATTGAAAGAAGTTTTGAACAAATTAGATTAGGTCAGTTTGAAACAAAAACAGCGTCTTATTTTTTGGTCAACATACATGGTATTTATAATTTCGAAAATAAACTTTCAGGAAAGCAAAAAGTTGCGTTGTATATGAATAATGTATTCAATGAGAAATATTACAATCACCTATCCCGTATCAAAGATATCATGCCTGAACCTGGTAGAAATTTAAGCCTACAATATGAGCTAGATTTTTGAAGACGAATATCAGTGGAACTAGTTGGGATAGATTAATTGGCAAAAGATTTGCCTACTCATAATTAGTAATGAAACCCATAAATTTCAATTGGCAGAAGATCTCCTAATTCATTTTCACTAATCGAACGTTTTCACGCTCACCTTATAGTATTTATTATTAGTTACTCGTGAAATCGTTAATTGTTTCAATCAAATCTATTGGTACACTCACTCCCTGTGGTATTAAATGGATACTGTGGTTTAGGTTTTCACGGGATCATTGTGTGTTACTGCCATATTCATGTTAGATTCAGCATATGCAGGAACCGACATGTAATATGGCAGAGAAATGGAAAGAGTATTCATTTTTTTAAATTCAACTGCTCTAATCCCGCCAGTACCTTACCTATCCCAAAAGCAAACAGGTAAATTTGAAAAGGCAATTTATCTTTTATC
>CAZOUJ010000339.1:0-1715 GCA_964582955.1 uncultured bacterium | reverse complement strand
TCACATTTATGATTTGAGCGACATCATGCTGGGTCAGTCCGAGTTTTTTTCTCGTACGTTTTAGAGAAACCCTGCCATTGTCACTGAAAAATTCGGATTTCCTCATATTTAATTACCCTTTAGGTTTATAACTTAGTCAGAACCTTAGTATTTTCTTTTTTGATAATTCAAAAGACATTCTAGTCAGTATGGAAATTTGAACACCTATTTTGTATAAATAAAAAAATCCCCCTCTTTCCATGGGGGGATTTTCCAATTCCTATACTAGTATCCGCTGATCTTAGATCAAAACTCATCCAGTAGAGAACCTAGGGAATCCCCGCACTCTCTACTACAACAAATACAGTCTGAACAATAGTATTTTTTTACAAACTCTCTTTTAAACCATACATAAACTTTCATAAATGGTACCGATTTGTATGTGATGCATAGTATTCTGAATGAGAATCATATACTTCACGATGTTTCACACTATATTAACTTTAAACCATTAATTCTTTTAAATTTCCTATGCCATTGAAAATAAGCTCATAATTGAATCCACCAAGACATTTCTACGCTATTAATTCTTTATTTACAAGTATCTGATTTGTTACTTGATTTCATTTTCATGTAACAATAGTGACCATACAAAAGTTACATTTTTATCAAATTTTGCAACACAAGGAACCTAAATGAGTCTAGAAATCAAAACTCAAGGAGAGAGGATCGCAGCTATTCGCATGGGAAGGCAACTAAGCCAGGATCAATTAGCAGAAATGTGTGATGTGAGTAGGGCAACCATCTCAAGACTTGAGAATAATCAATCGAAATTGCGTGGGGAAATTGCCACTCGGATATCACTTGCTCTGCGAATAGATCCAACACTCCTACAAACCGGATCGACGGAAGTCGCGAGAAGTAGAATAGAAAATATTATTCAATTCCTAGAATCATCTGGCGAATATTTGAGCTTACAAGCAATAGATTTATTAGAATCACAAATCAAATATATGACTATGATTGATCATCCACAAATCATATATCCCAAAATGGATACTCAGGGCTTTAATACTGATTGGCAATGGGGACTGATTGAATTAAATCAGATAATCCAATCGACACTTTCTCCCGATCTACCAGTTGGGAGAATTCTGATTTATAGACAATACGACATGCCATTTGGACAACACGTTATTAGGCACCCCGAAGTCTACATAACTAGTGGGACCGGACAAGTACCTTATGTAACCAACATTCTCGACGCAATTGGTTTTCAAGAAGGAGTCTTCAGAACTGAGGATTACAAAGAATTCCGTGAAGCAAAAGGAGTATTTTCACAAGGAATAAACCCTTACGTGACAAATATTTCATACAATGAGTCAGATACAAGATTTACTTCGATAATGATTAGTACTGAAAAAGAACCTAGCTTGCAAGAATTTAAAAAGCTAAAAAATGCAGTATTAGGATTCTTTGCTGAGAAAGTTATGAAAAAAGACGACTGGATCAATTCTTTGAATGACTTTAACTCTGAAAGCTAATACACATTATGAAAAATCAGGATAGTCCACAACCAACAACCTTATTTTGAATATCTCCTTAAAAAACGGAGATCTCTTAATCTCTATAGTCTGTTGTGATTCTGAAATCCTTTTTAACTTGGTGATATTACATTTTTATTTCGCCGCTAGGAATTCCTCTTTTTTTCCATTGCCCAAAGTTCAATAAAGTGG
>CAZOUJ010000338.1:335-1721 GCA_964582955.1 uncultured bacterium | reverse complement strand
TGAAAATGCCAAACGACAAGTAGATGAATTATTAAAGTTTTCAAAAACAAAAAGAGATCGCGATCATTACAAAATGCTACATAAGAGAACTCAGTCTTTCATTGATAATCCAGAAGATTTTGAGACAATTAAAATCCCTATTGCTCCACCAGGATCTCCTATCGGAACTGAATTTGGCTGCACATTTGAAAACAATTAAAAACTCTTTTAACTCATTGAGGAAAAAATGAAACATAAAATCCTATATATATTGATTATGATATCATCCATCTTATTTGCAGATGGATTAGATATGAAAAAATTAAAAGCTATGAAAGCTCGAGCAATTGGTCCCGGAGGTATGAGTGGATGAGTCACAGCGATTGATGTTGTTCTTTCAAATACAGATATAATGTACGTAGGAACAGCATCTGGTGGATTATGGACATCAGAAAGTGGGAACCAATTTTTGATGATCAAAAGGCTGCGTCAATTGGAGATGTTGCCGTTGACCCTACGAATTCAGATGTAATTTGGGTAGGAACTGGAGAAGGAAATCCAAGAAATAGCCAATCAGCTGGGTTTGGTGTATATAAAAGTATTGATGGTGGAAATTCATGGGAATACAAGGGCCTAGGTGAAACTCGAAATATTCATCGCGTATTAATCAATCCACATAATACAGATATAGTATATATTGGTGCACAGGGTTCAGCATGGGGTGATAGCAAAGATCGTGGTGTATACAAAACGACTGATGGTGGGAATACATGGAAAAAAATTCTATATGTTGATGAATCTACAGGAATTGGTGAAATGATCATGGATCCTCGCAACCCAAATAAATTGATTGCAAATATGTGGCAATTCAGACGTTGGCCATGGTTTTTTGAGTCTGGAGGCCCAAGCTCAGGTCTATACATAACATTTGATGGAGGTGAAAAGTGGAAAAAATTAAATGATGAGGATGGCCAGCCTAAAGGTAATCTTGGACGTATGGGACTAGCAATAGCACCAAGTAATCCAAAAATTATTTATGCGTTGATCGAGTCAAAGAAGAATGCTTTATACAAATCAATAGATGGCGGTTTTAAATGGAATAAAGTATCCGATAAGAATATCGGAGGTCGACCTTTCTATTATGCCGAAATATATGTTGATCCTGTAAATGAAAATCGAATATATAATCTCCATACCTACGTAACCGTTTCTAACGATGGTGGAAAAACTTTCCAATCCCTTATGACAGCTTATGGTTCTAATGGAGTTCATCCAGATCATCATGCTTTCTGGGGCCACCCAACAAATCCACAGTTTATTATTGAAGGTAATGATGGATGATTGAACATTTCACTTGATCGAGGATAAACATGGCGTTTTGTTGAGAATCTGCCTGTAGCTCAATTT
>CAZOUJ010000338.1:0-325 GCA_964582955.1 uncultured bacterium | reverse complement strand
GGTGATGGTTTCGATGTTGTGCCTCATCCATCAAATTCACGCTACGGGTATGCAATGAGCCAACAAGGTAATGTTGGAAGATATGACTTAGTTACTGGACATACGCAATTAGTAAAACCTGTTCATCCAGATGGAGAATACTTAAGATTCAATTGGAATGCAGCTATTGCCCAAGATCCTTTTGATGAAGACGCAATTTATTACGGTAGTCAATTTGTTCATTACAGTAGGGATAGGGGAAATAATTGGGATATCATTTCGCCAGACCTAACAACAAATGATTCCAAGAAACAAGAACAACATAAAAGTGGCGGACTAACTTTTG
>CAZOUJ010000337.1:0-1722 GCA_964582955.1 uncultured bacterium | reverse complement strand
AGTTGATTACCTCCTAAATTCAAATAAGTTAGATTGGTCAGATTCCCTATCTCTGGAGGTATCTCTCCTGTGAGTTGATTACCTCCTAAATCCAAATATGTCAGATGGGTCAGACTCTCAATCTCTGGAGGAATCGAACCTGTGAGTTGACTAATGGATAAATTCAATGAAGTTGTAAACTCTATTGAATAAATTACTCCCCATAAAGTTATTTCAGTTGAAGTTTCATCCACCACTTTAGGAGTTTTATCATCTGTTTTATCTTCACAACCCCAAAAAGTCAACCCAATAAATACTAGAAGTATAAAATATCTAATCACACCCAAATATACCCATCATCCCACAAACAAAAAACCCCACGAGTGTGGGGTATAATGGTAAAAAATAATAAATTATTTGCGAAAAAAAAGTTCCCGCAGCTAACAGGCTAATGCAATCATTGACAGCCGATCTCAAAAAACCAGTTACAATCACAATCATTCCCAGCCTCATCCCAACAATACTGATAAACTTGCTGCCCACCTTCATGCTGTATTTCATATTTTTTCCCCCCATTCATATACCATCCGATCCACAGTCCGCTCCACTGATCTTTTACATACCGGTTTATATATATTTTTTGACCATTCTCATACCATTCAATCCACAGACCATCTTTTTCCCCTTCATGATACCTATATTCAAATGCCTTTTGTCCGCCATCATACCATTTAATGTGTTTCCCATGTTCCAGGCCTTTAGAATAGGTTCCTTCGTATAATTTTTCCCCCGTTTCGTACCATTCAGTCCATACACCGTGGCGCTGCCCGTTCTTGTAAGTGATTTCATCTGATTTTTGTCCGTTTGGGTACCATTCTGACCATGCCTCTTCCGGTTGTCCTTCACGATAATATCCACTGTTCTTCATGGTGCCGTCATCATACCATTCTTGATACCGACCGTTAATCAACCCTTGGATGTATTCACATTCTAATATCCTTTTGCCTGTCTTTTTTGATCGTTCAGATATAATACCAGTAAAAGGCTTTTCTTGATTTTTCTGGAACCAGCGGTCACCCCGTTTTATAAGTTGCCCGATATCTGCCTCATTATGAGGGACGCCTATTTCAATTCGAGCATTGATATCCATATTGGATTGCCCCCAGGATATTTCAATAAACAAAGTCAGTATAATGCAGATAATCAAACTAATCCTCCACAAATTAATAATCCCGGATGACCAGGGCTTGATGTTGTGAATAGGGTAGAACTATTTGAGCAGTACCATCTTCTTTGTCTGCCTGAATGCTCCTGCCTGTATAGTATAAAGGTAAAGCCCTGCTGATACTGGTTGACCTTTATCATTGGTAGCATTCCATTGTATGGATTTGAAGCCAGCATTCTGTTGACTGTTCACCATAGTCTTAACTACATGTCCCATCATATCGTAGATGGTGATGTTAACCATGGCATCTTCTGGTAAGTCATAGCGGAGAGTAGTGATGGGGTTGAATGGATTTGGATAAGCATTGTAAAGGTTATAGGTGATAGGGAGAGTCTCATCAAATATCGATACTTGATTACAATTAGTCGTATCTTGGTCTCCTACATATTCTTCAATGCAGGAAGGGTAAGGAGGGCAAAACTGATTTTGATGGATTGAGAATACAGAATCACCAAACACATTACCAGCCCAATCTATTGACAGAGAGCACAAATCTTCTGGAATTGCACCTGAAAATT
>CAZOUJ010000336.1:0-1722 GCA_964582955.1 uncultured bacterium | reverse complement strand
GTGAGGTTGTTTTTATTGCTGGTGGGACACCGGAATCTGATAATGGGAATGCAGATTTAACTGCGGTATTTTCAGTTGCAGAGACGATTGCGAATCATTTGAATGATTATAAGGTGATTTGTACGAAGAGTACCGTTCCAATTGGTACTGGGCAAAATATTATAGAATTGATTAGGTCTAAAACAGATCAATCTTTTGACTATTGTTCAAACCCGGAATTTTTGAGAGAAGGCTCAGCTGTAGGTGATTTTCTCAGGCCTGATCGGGTTGTTCTTGGTGCATCATCAAATAAAGCATTCACGGTGATGAAAGATATTTATCGCCCTCTTTACATAAATCAAACTCCCATGATCCACACCACAATTGCATCAGCAGAAATGATAAAGTATGCTAGTAATTCCTTTTTAGCTTTGAAAATAAGTTATATCAACGAAATTGCGAATCTCTGTGAAACAGTAAATGCAGATGTTCACACAGTAGCCCGGGCCATGGGAATAGATGGTCGGATAAGTCCTAAATTTTTACATGCAGGCCCTGGTTTTGGAGGATCATGTTTTCCCAAGGATGTAAAAGCATTGGCTTCCCTCGCTAAGCTGAAAAAGATACCCATGCATACGCTTGATGGTGCTATCAAAGCGAATGAATTGCAGAAAGAAAAAATGATCGATAAATTGAAATTCCTTTTGGGAGGTAATTTTCAAGGTAAACATATTGCTATTTTAGGGTTAACATTTAAACCTGAAACTGATGATATTAGAGAATCTCCGGCTATTCCAATGACAGAAGCCATTCTCAAAGGGGGTGGAAAAGTGTCTGCTTATGATCCGGAAGGAGGTCCAAATTATTCTAAATTGTTCCCTGATATTATATATGAGAAATCTTGGGAAAAAGCAGTGTCAAAATCGGATGGGATGGTTATTTTTACCGAATGGAATGAATTTAGAGGAATTGATGCTAAAAAATTAAGAACACTGATGAATTCTCCTATAGTCCTTGATACAAGGAATATTTTAAATATGCATGAATTTCAAAATGCAGGATTTAAATTTGACAACGTGGGACGATTACCCCGGAATAATTAATATTATTATTTATGGAAATTAAGGAATTATCCATTCCAGGATTGTTCATGATTATTCCTCACACACAGGAAGATAAAAGGGGATATTTTTTCGAGTCCTTTCGTGGTGATAAGATGACAAAATATGGTTTACCCTCATCCTTTGTTCAAGACAATCAATCAAAATCTGCTAGGGGAACACTAAGGGGACTCCATTACCAGCTTAAATATCCCCAGGGAAAGCTGGTTCGGGTTTCCATGGGAAAAGTCTATGATGTTGCTGTGGATATTCGCAGGGGATCTCCTACTTTTGGCCATCATTATGGTACAATTCTTACAGATGAAAATCACATTACGTTGTTTATCCCAGAGGGATTTGCACATGGGTATTCGGTATTGTCCGATACTGCTATTTTTCAATACAAGTGTACAAATGTTTATCATAAGGAAGATGAATATGGAGTTCGATGGGATGATCCGGGATTAAGAATAGATTGGAATATATCTAATCCGATTTTGTCAGAAAAGGATTCAAAATATCCCCAATTAAAAAACATTCTATACGAACATTTACCCCCGTATGAATCCTGAAGTTATTTTTATTACGGGAGGATGTGGGTTTATCGGTTCAAATTTTATACGATACCTTCTTGACAATCCAG
>CAZOUJ010000335.1:0-1724 GCA_964582955.1 uncultured bacterium | reverse complement strand
GCCATTCACCTGATAATCGAGAATCGGAACCCCTGTCAGTACCATTCCCGTTTCGATCTGAGACATGTCCACAAATTGTGCTTCGCCGGTCTGTTTCCGGTGCCACAGAGCCATCATCATAGCGATCGCACCGTAGAAACCTGCCGTGTGATCAAGATAGGAGTAACCCCACCCTGCTGGCGGCTGATCAGAAAACCCGGACATATATGTACTACCTGAGACAGCTTGTGCGGGCGCTCCCCAAGTTACAAAATACTAATCACGACCGAGGTGTCCATAACCTGAACAGGACACATAGATGATATTGGGGTTCAGTTCCTGAAGTCGCTCCCATGAAAATCCCATTCGGGCAAAGGCACCCGCGCTAAAGTTTTCAATCACAATATCGGATTTTGAGATCAATTCCTCAACAACTTTTCTTCCGTCCGGATGGTTCAGGTTAGCCTGAATACCCTTCTTATTTCTATTGAAATCACTATGAAATCCACTCCCGTTGTAACTGGGTTTATCCGGATCAATCTGCAAACCGAGTCTAATAGAATCAAGATGCGATTCATTTTCGACTTTGATAACTTCCGCGCCAAGATCTGCCATAATACGGGTAGCCTGTGGGCCAGCAATTATCCAAGAAAAATCACATACGCGAACACCGTTCAAAGGTAATGGAAGCTCATCATTATTCATATTTCGATCCTTGCCTGCAGATTATCATTCCACGCCGTTTCTGTGGACCCAAGCAAAGATTATCGAACGTCAATAACCTCTTTGCCAAAATCTTCAATTAATGTTCTGGCCGTATGACGGTCTGTGGCTGACAAGGCAACGTTATTAACTCCGATAGCCTCTAACTCATCCAACCGCTCATTGACGTGCCGAGGAGTTCCAGTGAGAGTCCGCGCAAGGACATCAGGTGCAACAAATCTGTCTTCACCTGGTTTCAGATATACGAAATGTCCTTCGTGCACATCCAAATACCTGCGGTCCTCAGGAGTCACATCCGATCTCTTTCTTCCGTACTCCTTTATATATTGGTTGTATTCTCCGGCCAAATCAGGATTCTCCATTCCCAGGTGTGATCCAGGCCCAAAGGATCTTTCCCACATTGCGTGGACACCAGGGGTCAAGGTTGGCCCGACGCTCTGAATAACGCGTTCACTTGATAGTGTTTCTCCATCGTGCAAAATACATGCTGACGTAAGTGCAACGACATATGGCTTATAACCGGTACCCCCAAATTCATCGAACGTGTTCCCAACCTTCTCGGCCGCCTGATGAATCAATGGGAGACCACGGGGAACTCCTGCACCACCGCCTGTAGTAATCCAACCATCTGAAATCTCACCGACTATAGACTGTCCTTTGGGTCCATTCGCCGCAAGCATGACGGCTATGGGATCCTCAACATTAAAGAATTCTTCCCTACCGGAATTGGATTTCGTATGGATGAGTCGTATCCATCGCTCCTTGTCATCTTCAACAAACAGGACATCTTCTCCCGAAACCAAACCTTTCACTTGCGTGGCGTAACGTTCAAACTCGGACATGGTGATTGCTGGAAGACCCATTGTGTTACGTCCTGTATACCCAGTACCGAGTCCGATAATGACCCGTCCAGGTGCTAATTTATTTACTGTCGCCGCAGCTGCGGCAGTGACCGGAGCTAGCCTATTACTAGGTATAGCAACCAACGTCCCCAATTTTATTTTTGATGTTTTCTCTGCAGC
>CAZOUJ010000334.1:397-1726 GCA_964582955.1 uncultured bacterium | reverse complement strand
ATGGACTGCTTCAGGATCAATAAGCATACAGCCAAGTACAGCCTGTTCTGCTTCCAGAGATTGAGGGGGTAATTTCAGAGTTTGATTTTTATCCGCCATGATTTAAGGTTGCCTTAGATATTTATCTCGGATAAGCTGAAAATCCTCCCATGCTTGTTGCTTAAAATTCGGGTTGCGCAGGAGGGCTGCAGGATGATATGTCACCAAGAGGTCAATTTGTGCATATGTAAATATCTGATTACGCAAATTCTTTAGGGATTCCTTGGTTTTCAACATGGTACAGGCAGCAATCCTTCCTAAGGCCACAATTAATTTTGGACTGATTAAATTAAGCTGTTTGATCAAGTAGGGTTCACACTGCTCCACTTCAGATGGTAGCGGATCCCTATTGTTTGGTGGCCGGCATTTTAAAATATTGCAGATATATACCTCATTCCGTGTCAATTCAATTGCAGCCAGGATTTTATCCAATAGTTTACCTGCCCTACCCACGAATGGTAATCCCTGAAGATCTTCCTGCACACCAGGAGCTTCACCTACAAAAACAATATCCGCCTTGGGATTTCCCACACCAAAAACAAAATTTTGGCGGGTTTGACTCAGTGGGCACTTTTGACAGTTGCAAATTGACTGATTGAATAAATCAAGGTCTGTATGCAGTGCATCAATGTTATCCTCCCCCATATCTTCCAAAAAAAGTTGATTACCATACAGTTGACGAGTCTGATCTAAATACTGAAATAAACTTTCAGGATCAGGAGTCATCTACCTCCTTATCATCCTCGGAAGGCATGCGCCACTGTAGTTCCCCATTAATAAATTCTTCCAATGCAATAGATTCGGGTTTTTCTTCAAATGTTGTCACAATGGGGGTTTCAAATTCAATGGAATCTTCCACATCCTCATTTTCATCAATAGGGATAACCCTGTCATCAATGATCTGTTTAGCTCGTTTAGCCACAACCATGACTGCTGCATAAATATCCTCACAGCGTTCAAAGAGATCTGACAAATGGATAGTTTTTACATTCACTTTATATTCTCCTTAATCACTTTTTCAATATCCTTAGTTGTATCATCTAGTTCTTCATTAACAAAATGAAACATAAACTTATCTTTGTATTCAATTTCAAGCGAGAAGCGTTTCAAGCGCTTGACGATTAACTGAGGGGGCTCATTCCCCCGTTGATTTAAGCGCTCTTCCAGTATCTCCAATTGTTCTGGTACATCGTCCCCTGGAGGTTCAATAAAAATACCAAAAGTTTCATCTGAAACTTCCTCCATCACGGAAATTCCACCTTTGACATCAACATCCAAGAGCATTGTATG
>CAZOUJ010000334.1:0-345 GCA_964582955.1 uncultured bacterium | reverse complement strand
ACTTCCCCTTCTCGAAGTTCACGAGTAGTGGCAGATATAGAAAATTTCCATTCGGGATTATTCTTTAATAATCTCTTACAAATCGTCGTTTTCCCTGTACCCGAAGGAGCTGATATGACAATTAACTTACCTTTACTCATACAATATTTTGAACCTGTTCTCTTATTTTTTCTAATTCATCTTTCAGCTGAACTACAAAATGGCTAATTTCAACGCAATCTGTCTTGGAGCCAATAGTATTCACTTCTCTACTCATTTCCTGTAACAGAAAATTCAATTTTTTTCCCTCATTTTCAGTGGAGTGCATATATTGAGTGAATAAATCTACATGACTATTGAAACGGA
>CAZOUJ010000333.1:411-1735 GCA_964582955.1 uncultured bacterium | reverse complement strand
TCTGGGCATCATTTTCTATCTACTATGATAAATACCGTACCATTATCACAAGACCTCTCTGGTTTGTATCAAGAATTATTTTCTGGTCTGCCCTGTTGCCAATTATGTTAATCGCCATAATAGTTTCGTTAACAGACCTCTGGAGTACATCCAGGATTTTTATTACCCAGGTAACTCTGTTCATATTTCTTGTTGAGCTAGGTCTATCTGCTATTATCTCCGTTTTTCAACCAGGTTTTAATCTGGAAAAAATAGAAGGTTTGGATAGAAAAGCTGAGCAGTTGAAAAATAAATTTTACATCACATGGCTGATACCGGGAGTCATATCACTTGTCTTTATTTATATAGTAGCTGTCTGGCTGATGGATGGAAAATTTGTTTACAATCCTTTTAATGAACAAAGCCTAATGGTCCTCATCTGTGCATGGGGTTTATCCACGCTGGTTACCAACCGCTACAAGGTACCTAATACATTGAATCATAATTACGAAATAGCGCCATACAAAAAAGCTGCAATTCTGATGTTTCTTTTTTTGGCACTTTTTTATTTTTTCCTGCGTTTGGAGATTTCTGCTGGAAATCTGATATTCAAAACCTCTATTGCTCATTCCTGCCTGGAAGTGTTTGGTTTTTATTTATACTTTTTTGGCCGTTCCAAGAAAAATGGCAATGGAAAAAAAATCATTGGGCCATTAACAGACATTAGCAATGGCCAGAAAGAGTTGACAACATATACCCCCCTTCATGATACAGGCGATTATTTTTCTTTTCATGATTTAGCAAATAGTCTGACTGGTATTCCATTTGGTCAAAGCGCCGAAATCTTGGATATGTTTTCCGGGCCCCTTAAAGATGAAAAGATTAATAAAAACAGTGTTTCGATACTGGATACATCTTCCACAATGAATATTCAGGTTCTTCTTGACCGTACCCAGGATTTATTAATCAATTTTCATGATCTGAATGATTTCCGCCGTTTGAACAATTATTTTTTACATAGCTATAATAAATTAAAAAACGGAGGGTTTTTCATGGGGAATTTTATTCCACTAGAAAAATTCAGGGAGCACCTAAGAACACAGATGCCCCATTTTCTCTATACAATCATTTTACCAATTCATTTTATTTTCCATCGTTTATTCCCAAAACTTCCAATCACAAAACAAATCTATTTTATCATTACAAAAGGTAGAAATAGGATTTTGTCAAAGGCTGAGGTTTTTGGCAGGCTTTCATTCTGCGGATTTGAAATGATTCAAAATAAAACCTTAGGGGACCACATTTATTTTATCTGTAAAAAGTTAAATACAGTTTCAATGGAAAA
>CAZOUJ010000333.1:0-401 GCA_964582955.1 uncultured bacterium | reverse complement strand
CGTTAAACTGAAACGTATCGGATATGAAAGGGAAATAATACATATTTACAAATTCAGGACCATGCATCCTTATAGTGAGTTTATTCAAGGAGATATTTATGAAAAATACCACCTAAACAAATCAGGAAAATTGCGAAATGACTTTCGCATTACATCCTGGGGGAAAATATTGAGAAAATACTTTATTGATGAGTTGCCCCAAATCTACAACTGGCTACGTGGAGATCTAAATCTTGTCGGCGTTAGAGCACTAAGTGAACATTATTATAGTTTATATCCTGATGATCTTCAGAAATCAAGAATCAGTTTTAAGCCGGGCCTAATTCCTCCTTATTATGCCGATCTGCCAGAATCATTTAACGAAATAATTGAAAGTGAAAGAAAATACCTAACGCTTAAGA
>CAZOUJ010000332.1:1450-1747 GCA_964582955.1 uncultured bacterium | reverse complement strand
TCTTTGTAAAAGAGTGGGGATGGGGTAAATAACCCACCCAGACCTTGAGGGGTACACCCTTTGTTTTAAATATTAATAATTCTTTTCAAAAATCGGGTAAAAACAATAATTTTTTTAGTTTTAAATTGAAGTATGGCGGAAGGTTCTAAACCAAAGAGAAGACTTGCTGCAATTGTATTTACCGATATTGTAGGATTTACAAAGCTCTCAGCAAAAGACGAGACCAAAGCTGCTGAACTTATTAAGAGACAAAGAGCTCTCTTAACTCCTATTAATCAATCCCACGATGGTGAACTT
>CAZOUJ010000332.1:0-1440 GCA_964582955.1 uncultured bacterium | reverse complement strand
ATACAATTGAAGACCTTAATCTCAGGATCGGTAGTCATCAGGGTGAGGTGATCATAGATGGAAAAGATATTATTGGAGATGATGTAAATGTAGCCTCAAGGATAGAACCGTTTTCTGCACCTGGAGGGATCGCCATTTCCAATAAGATTCATCAGGATATCTCCAGTAACGCAAAGTTCGAGACAAAACTGGTTGGGAAACCAAAGCTTAAAGGAGTGGGCCAGGACATCACGGTATATTGTATAACCTCTCAGGGACTTCCTGAAACAATACTCTCTGAGGTCTCAGCCAAACTTGAAAAGCAAACTCCAATATGGTACTATATTTTACCTGCAATTATTTTAATAGGAATAACAACATATTTTCTTATTCCAAAGAAACCATCATTTGCGTCTGTAGCAGTTATGTACATGGAGATCCGGGGAAACGAGGAAGATCAGTACCTTGAAACCATAACAGAGGATATTATTTTTGACCTCTCAAGCGTACTGCCGGGAAAACTGAAAGTGTCAGAATCCGGTGCTGTTGCAAAATTAAAGAATACAAATTTGGAGACCTCTGAACTCGCAAAAAGTTTGGGTGTAGAATATGTTTTTAGTAGCAGTATACAGAGATATGGAGACGGGTTTAATCTTCGCTGTAGATTGGTCGAGGCATCGTCCGGTACTGACAAATTCATAAATAAATGGTTTATTGAGGCAAACAGTCTCCAATCAATTGTTAGTGTCCTTGTTGAAAATATAATCAGCGGACTTGATTTGGACATTGATGGTAAGCTTGCAAAGTTCGAGTATAATCCTGAAGCCTAACAGCTGTATCTGAAAGCTAAAAATCTTTATTCCCGTGGCAAGGATTATGAGGAAACCGAACAATCTATGCAGTTAATGCGAGATGCCATTGCATTGGATGATAAATTAATATCCGCACAGCTCAAGCTGGGGAATATGTACTATGATATCGGAGACTACGATCGGGCGGGGAAAATGTATGAACAATCGCTTAACAAAAGCAAGCGCATGGAG
The DNA here is from genome assembly GCA_964582955.1 of uncultured bacterium. GTDB lineage: Bacteria > Fidelibacterota > Marinisomatia > Marinisomatales > AB-629-J13 > AB-629-J13. The sequence goes on along the minus strand of CAZOUJ010000332.1, from coordinate 418 downwards.
GACAATTCGAATATTGCAGGCGCATTACGACGCCAGGGTGCGCTATTCAGAAAACAGCGTAAGTATGAGCAGTCTCTGGAAAAATTTAATGAGGCCCTCTCTATTTTTAAGGTTATGAATGACAAGAGTAATATTGCCAAGTCGATGAACAGCATTGCTATTCTTTATTATAGAACCAAACGTTTAGATGAAGCACTTGAGTACTGGCTCCAGGCCTATAATACTGCCAAGGAGTTTGATGATAAACTAAAAATATCAAAATATGTAAATAATATAGGGATTTGGTATTGGAAAGACTTTCAATATTCAAAAGCTATTGATTATTATAATGAAAGTCTGTTGATTAAGGAAGAGCTTGGAGACACAAGGAATTATGGAAAAACACTGCACAATATAGGCAAGGTATATTACGACCTGG
>CAZOUJ010000331.1:0-1750 GCA_964582955.1 uncultured bacterium | reverse complement strand
CTGAGGATGGTTTTCATTGTTCGGGATCTACCATTCCCGGTCTTCCGGGAGCACTACTGGGGCATAATGAAGATATTGCCTGGGGAATTACCCTGGCCTTTACTGATGTGGAAGATATTTTTGTAGAAAAAGTAGATGTTACCAATCCGGAGAAATATGAGTATCTGGGAGAATCCCATGATTTTGAATTAATTGAAGAAGTGATTCAAGTTAAGGGTGAGGACGATCATTTGGAGAAGATTCAATATACTGAGCATGGTCCACTAATCGGATCGGTAAGCGAACATAGTGGTCAGGCGATTGCTCTCTGCTCAAAGTCGTTAACACCCAACACCATTTTAGAGGGATTCCTCAAAATTAATGTTGCTACTAATTGGGATGATTTTTCGCAGGGAGTGGAAAAAATTCAAGCTCCCCAACTTAATTTTACTTATAGTGATGTTCAGGGTAATATTGGACTCTATATCGCTGGCAGAGTTCCCATAAGAAAAAAAGGTTCTGGCAACTTACCTGTCCCCGGTTGGACAGGTGAATATGATTGGGAATCAGAAATTCCTCATGAAGAAATGCCTCATGTATTGAATCCAGAATGTGGATATCTAATTTCCTGTAATAATAAAATAACCAGCGATGATTATCCCCATTATCTAGGCAATTCATTTATGAATGGCTATCGAGCTAACCGAGTCAAACAGCATTTTGACGAAGCAGAAAAACTTGATTTCCAAATTTATAAAGATTTGCATTCAGATTTTGAATCCCTCCCTGGAAGACGATTAAAAGAGGGGCTCATAAAAGGCTTTAGAACTGCAAAACCCAAAGCCCAGAAACTGATAGATATCCTTTCTAATTGGGATTGCGTGTTGGATAAAAACTCCATTGGAGGTACCGTATATGAAGTGTTTTTATTAACCCTCTTAAGGAATACTGTAGAACCTTATTTAGGCCAAGATTTGACTGATCAATATTTAGGATTAGGAGAACATCCTCTATTGTTGCCCGTATCAGAATTATTGGGGAATTCTACGGAATCTATATTTACAATTTTTCAAAATCCAAATTCAAAATGGGTTCCTTCTGGTAAGGCGGCATTGCATCTCATCGAAAAGTCATTAGTTGATTCCTGTTTATGGCTTGAAGAAAATATGGGCTATGAAACTTCAGGATGGGAATGGGGAAAAATTCACCAAATAGAGTTTCAGCATAGTATGGCAATCAAGAAACCATTGGATAAGGTCTTCAATGTAGGTCCGTTCAAAATTGGCGGAGACACGGATACGGTTCACCAGTCAGCCTTTAATCCATTGGCACCCTATCATGCCACTTCCTGGTGTCCATCTAATCGAATCATAATGGATGTGGGTAATTGGGATGCCTGTATTGGAATTTCACCTCCTGGGCAAAGCGGTATATTGGGAAGTGATCATTATTCGGATATGACTGATATCTGGTTAAAAGGGGAATATGTACCTTTGTATTGGAATCGGGAAAAAGTGGAAGAAAATAAAGTGTTAACACTTAATATTAGACCAAAATAATCTAATAAAATCATGAAGAAACCTGTATCACCCAAAATAAGAATTAATAAAGTATATACCCGAACAGGAGATGGGGGAAAAACCCGCATTGTGGGGGGAGAAAAACGATCAAAAGATGATCCGCGAATTGAAGCCTATGGATCTGTTGACGAACTGAATTCTCATTTAGGTCTCTGCCGTGATTTATTAATCAAAATTAATCGGAATGAGTT
>CAZOUJ010000330.1:0-1750 GCA_964582955.1 uncultured bacterium | reverse complement strand
ATAGAGGCAATGATGGGTGATAAAAGAGCTTTGCAGGCAGGTACTTCGCATAATTTAGGACAAAATTTTGCAAAAGCATTTGATGTGACATTTCAAAATCAGGATAATATTGAAGAAATGGTTTATGCAACTAGCTGGGGAATTAGTACAAGATTGGTTGGCGGTGTAATTATGACTCATGGTGATGACAAAGGCCTTATACTCCCTCCAAAAATTGCGCCTTATCAAGTAGTCATAATTCCCATTTATAGAGATAAAAAAGACGAACAGTCTGTGAAAGATTATCTAAATCAAATTATACCATCTCTCAAAATGAAAGGCATACGTATCCATGAAGATTGGCGAAAAGGTAGCCCTGGGTTTAAATTTAATGAGTGGGAAATGAAAGGAGTCCCTCTACGTTTGGAAGTAGGACCAAAAGATATTGAAAACGATAGTGTAGTAGTAGCAAGAAGAGATTATTCTGAAAAAGAGGCGGTTCAAAAAGAGTCTATAGTAGAAACCGTTTCATCTTTATTAGATGATATTCAAACCAATCTTTTTGAAAAAGCAAAAAACTTTAGGGATTCTAATACACACACTGTTTCATCTTACAATGAATTCAAAGATATTATTTCGAGTAAAGGCGGATTTATAAAATGCGGGTGGGATGGTACGGAAGAAACAGAAACCGCAATAAAGAACGATACAAAAGCAACGATTAGAGTTATTCCAATTGATGAAAAACCCAATGGGTTAAAGTGTATTTATTCAGGAAAGGAAGCAAAACATGAAGTTATTTTTGCAAAAGCTTATTAAGCTAAGCATTACATAAATACTTTAATAAATGATCATTGAATCGGATGCTATTGTACTTAAGAGATTTCCCTATGGAGAAAGTAGCATTATTTGCCGGTGTTTTGTGAAAGGCATGGGTAAAACCAGCTTTATTGTTCATGGGGCTCATAGTAAAAAATCATCTAAAACTGCATATTTTCAACCTGGTAATTGTATTGAAATAGTTTTTTATTATAAAGATAATAGAGATCTTCAAACTATTTCTAAAATCTCTTTTTCAAAATATTGGAGAGCTATTCCATATGATTTGAAAAAAATAGCATACACCATGGCCATGATTGAATTAACTGATAAATGTATTTCAGAAAATGATACACATAACGATTTATTTATTATTTTATTGGAAGCATTAGAAACCGTTGAAAAAGAAGCCACAGAATTAAACTTGGTATTTTGGTATTACCAATATCAATTGCTAACTCAGTTAGGATTCAAACCGGATTTTCATCAATCTGAATTAGATTTTATACCTTTACCTAATCCTTATGGTACTCCTAATGCAAAAAAAATATTTGATTATTTTGAAAATGGTGAAATGGGTATACATAAAAAAATCAAACTTGTTAAGAACGATAGAAAAATTATTAGCGAGTATTTAAACACGTGCTTAAATATTCATTTTTCAGAATTAAAAAATATTAAATCATTAAAAATTTTGAAGTCATTATTGAATTGATAACATTAATAAATTCCATTGAAAATATATTAATTGGAACATATTTATTTTTTTATTATATAATGAAATAAATTTCAATGGTTATATTTAATATGGTTTACATTGATACAAAAAATAAAAGTTAAATGAAATATCAGCTCCAATCAGAACACGGTAATATAAGTTTTAGACCCAAGAACTTTACTGAAGAGATTAAAATATTAATATCGATTAATGTACTGTTGATTAATTTTCGAT
>CAZOUJ010000329.1:1509-1752 GCA_964582955.1 uncultured bacterium | reverse complement strand
TACCTTCGATAGTTTTTTTCATTCAAACAATACACCTTTTATTACTCAGTGGCACGAAGCGAATAATCAGTGGACCTACTATACTCCAGAAGAATCCATACTCATCGAGCATACTGATGTCAATGCCATATTACGGGTAGGCAGTACCATGTATTTCGGTACCATGTTCGGTCTTTTATACTTGGATCTATATAATCGGGATTGGAATATTATCAATACAACAAAGGGACTAAATGATACTGC
>CAZOUJ010000329.1:230-1499 GCA_964582955.1 uncultured bacterium | reverse complement strand
CCAAAACCTTGGTACCACATTCGAAACATTCCCTGATCGAACATGACGGTTCCATTTACGTAGCCACGGCCAGGGGCATTAATGAACTTTCAAGTATTAATCACAGCCTCATTCCAGATAAGGATAACCGCTACCAACCTTTATCTAGATTCAACATTTATGATATGGCCGCAGATTCCACATTCATTTATTTTGCCACAGATGCCGGTTTGTTGAAAATGGATTGGGAAGATGGATATTTAACCATGCTTTCTAAAAAGGAATTTCGAAAAATAAAACTGCAAGAAAACAGTATAGCCGGAACGGATGGCAGTCTCTGGATTTTAAAAGATGGAATAGAAGAAAAATATATAACTTCAAATGTCCATGATTTTGATTTTTGCGGATCTTATATCTGGAGCATTCAGAAGGGTCAAGAGACTCTATTGGATACGGTGTCTTCCCGAGTTTGGGAATATGGTCAGGTAGATGGTATACCTGGGGAAAAAATATACGGAACTAACTGTGATGAGAACTGGGTGTTATTATTAACAAACAGCGGCGTAGCATTTTACAATTGGGAACAATATCACCATGAAAAAAATTAGTATTATTTTTATCATCCTGTGCCTCATTGGATGTGCAGGAATCAAAGGAAAAAAATGGCCAGTAAAAGATTCTCGGTACAAATCTGAAATTAGTGCTTATAGTCAGCATTGGAATACAGGGGAAGATAGCCTAAACCTTTTTCTACATATGAGATTACCATTGAAAAAAATTGTTTTTAGAAAAAGCCATGACCATTTTTATAGTAATATCACCTATACATTAGTCATATCTCATGCTAAAAAAAACGTCCAGGTTTACCGTAAATCTTGGAATGAAAAAGTAATTCAGCCATATTATGAAGATACCCGTAATCCCGATAATTATTTCACTACTGAAAGAAACATTACACTTTTCCCCGGTCACTATAAATTATTTTTAAATGTACAGGATGAAGACAGCCGACAGAATTGGCAGCTGAATGAAGAATATGAACTTGAGAGAGTAGGTGTTTTGGGCCCTGTTCTTTTATTCCTTAATAATTCAGAATCCCAGAAAACACTTGCAGTGAACATAGTGGAGGAAATAGATACTCTATGGATCCGCACACAAGTAAACCTACAAGTGGAACGCAAAATTAGAACAATAGGTAAAGGTGATGATGAATTCGAAATCGATTCAGATATTCAATATACTATAATCAGGAAAGAAGCCATCATTGATTCAGGTATGGTTAATATTGCC
>CAZOUJ010000329.1:0-220 GCA_964582955.1 uncultured bacterium | reverse complement strand
AAATCACCTGTATTATCTTCCAATTCCAATGATTCAGAATAAACGGGGATGGTATGAAATTACATTGAGCTACCAAGATGAGAAGCAAACTGCTTCCTTCCATTATGGAACCAAAGGGAAAAAGTATTGGACAGATGATGTGGATGAAGTGGTGGGCGTGATGCAGTACATCCTACCGTATTCAGAATATAAAAAACTGAAGGAATTGGATGAATCATTC
>CAZOUJ010000328.1:0-1769 GCA_964582955.1 uncultured bacterium | reverse complement strand
AGCCTGTCCATTATCATCCACTCCAACCCAAATGGCACTATCTCCATTGAAAAAAACTACGAATGCACTATCAATCGGGAATCCTTCATGATCATAGACACTAGCATGGATCTGTCCTGAACCATCTTCAACAAAATCTTCAACTTCAACAATAAATCTAAAGTAACTATCACCAGGCTGATCATCCCATAACCCAGGTTCATCGAAATTTGTAATACCACAGTCACCACTGCCATTGGGTTCGTCGACCGCCCAGCTTGTATACTCGATTGGCTCGCCGTTGGTCCAGTGGTCAACCATAGACCAGTCACTATCAGGAGCATGGAGTCCAATCCAAACGTCTGGATCGCTATATGCATCTATAAGAAAATTGTTTTCTTCTTCACTATTGATTGCCACGAGATAGACTCCGTCAAACTGATTTAGAAATTCGTTGGCATTTTGCCAGGTATCCTGGTAATCGGATAACCAATATTCATGACCTTCGAACTCACCCAGAAATGTGAAGTCATCTTCGCCATCATCCATTTCTATCACATCGCAATAAACCCACCAACCACTAGACTCAGGTAATGGTCCATCTCCACATTCGCATAAATCATTCCCACTATGCCCGGTGGTAACATCATCCCAGTCTACAAGTAACATATCATAATCAGAATTGCCACATACAACTGTACCTGCAGAGCCAATAATAATTTCTTCATTATTATCAGGGTTATCTATAGTGGAAACAACCCTGTCCCCTGTATGGTACTGTGCATCGCAGGCACAGTCCACAAGCTCACCATCTTCAAAATCACCTGGGTGATCAAACTTTAGTCGCATGCCAGAATAGATATTCATGGTAGTATCATTACTCATAACTGTTATACCGTCATCTCTATCTTCGTTCTGCATACCAATCGTATTATAAACATTTTCATAACCATAATAATCAAAATAATAGTCTACATACACATCCTGATATTGCAGGACAAAGTCACCATCTGGATAAAGTATGGCCTGCATATTATAATAATCGTAATGTTCACAGCAAAAGCCCCAATCATGCCATGTGATAACAAATGATTCTTCGGTCTCTCCATAGGTAACATATCCAAAATAATTATCATAATAGTAAGTGTAGGAAGAATCATAATAATACTCATCCTCATTCCCGCCATAACCATCCGTGGCATATACAGCTATAACAGGTGCAGGAACAAATGAATCATCTGTTGGCAAAAAGGTTGACCAGATATTTCCCAAGTAGCTCATTGTGTCTTCATCTGTTGGGGGAAAATGCAGCCAGCCGTTGCTGGAGATGCCAACCATATCATTCGAATTATCATAAAAAGGGAAATCTCCGGGCAGGGTTACATACTCTCCTTCGTCATCATTGAGCCAGAGTGTATCTGCAGTTTCCAGTTCTACCCATTCAAAACCATCATCATCATACATATATTCATAGCCAAAATCATCCCTGCTCTCATTAACCATATCCCAATCATAGTCCGGGTTCCTGACCATTCTTTCTCGCGTACCTTTTCCATTTTTCAGTTCAAACGTTTCACCAGATGGAATGTATTTTTTAATCGCTAAACTGTGGTCTTCACGGACCTGATTGATTTCACTAGGCAAAGGCAGCCCTGAAACCATTGGTTGATGCTGTTTTATAGCCGGAACATTGGATTGCTTAACCGGGGGAAATGTTTGACCGGATGGTTTAACTGAATGAAATGATTGACTGTATTTATTTTCTAATTGTTTTAAAGATGAGCTGCTGG
>CAZOUJ010000327.1:0-1771 GCA_964582955.1 uncultured bacterium | reverse complement strand
GCTAAGATACTTATTGAAATTCTCTATCTGTGATAGGTAATTCTTCCCGATGTTACCATCAATCACCATAAGAGGTGTAACCGCGGGCGTAAGTTTTCTAATAACATTGTAAACTTTTTCAAGTTCCTTCATTAAATTTACAGATGTATGCATCCTCCCGGCTGTATCAATTATAACATGCTCATCATGTGCTAACCCTGATTGCACCCCATCAAATGCAATGGAGGCTGAATCAGAGGTATTTAGATTCTGTACCAGTCTAACCCCTACCTTGTCTGCCCAGATCTTTATCTGATCTACCGCAGCGGCCCTGTATGTATCAGCCGCCACGAGACACACTTTTTTCTTGTTCCCTATAAAATACTGTGCAAGCTACGCAGCTGAGGTCGTTTTTCCAGAGCCATTGACTCCAACCAGCATGATTACCTTCTTGATTTCTTCAAGGTTATTTTCCATAGTTATTCTGGATAAGATAATCTCTCTTGCTCGTTCCATCCACCCTTTATCGGAGGAATCCTTTTTCTTTAAATGCTCAATTATATCATCAACGATATCATAGCTAATATCAGCCTCAATGAGACTTTCCTCAAGCTTCTCAAGATCCTGATCCTCTAAATAACTTTTTTTAGATAGAGCAGAGAAGGCATTTGCAATCTTGTTTCGAGTCTTTTTAAGTCCCTTGAAGGTTTTTTTAAATATTCCGAACATTCTTTGTCTGGTGAAAAATTAATCTGTAGTTATTGAAGTAGTGATAACTGCTTATGACAAAAAACAAGATGCAGAGAGAATAGAGTGTTATTCTTATATATTCAGGAAAGGAGAAAATATAGGATATCATCATTACAACAGAGAGAAATATAAATATCTTTCCTGATGGAATAGCTTCAAAAACCTCATCCTGAAACTGAAGAAGGTATATTCCAGTTAATATTAGTATGGTATCCCTTGAGGTAATCAATATAAAAAATATAAAAAATAGATAACCATGTTCTTTGATAAGATAAATCAGTACCACCATCATGCATATCTTATCCGCCACAGGGTCTATTATTTTTCCAAAATTAGTTACTTGATTGGTCCATCTTGCAAGTGGCCCATCAAGTACATCTGACAAGAATATACAAAGTAAAATTGCACAACATACATAGTATCTTGTTTCCTCATCAAACCAACCCTTGTCAAGAGACATCACCAGAGGAATTGCCATAAATATTCTCGAAACACTCAAGGCATTTGCATAGGTAAAAATTTGTTTTAATTTTTCTTTATTTCTCATGTTTATCACTACTTGAGTAGCATCAACTTTTTCGTCATATTTACACCATCAGCACTCATTCTAACGAAATAAACACCTGATGAGAACTCAGATGCATTCCAGTGGGTTTTATAGTTCCCTGGAGTGAAAAATTTATTTTCTAGTCTCTTTATTTTCCTTCCATTTATATCATAGATATTTATGACTATATCAGATGCATGTGGCACTGAAAAGTTGATTGTTGCTATAGGATTGAATGGGTTGGGATATGGGTTTTCTAATAAGAATGTCATTGGTAGATTTTTGTTGGGAGTTTCATTTGACAAGGTAACTGAGCCACTTGCGTCAAATATCCAATAATCATTATCATGCAACAATTTTGGTGTAATAATTACAGCTGACTGACCAATGATGTTTTGATTGATCCATGGACATATATAGTCATCAACCTCTGAATTAACTACACTCCAATCGATTCTAAGGTCATATGTCCATTCCATATCATCAAGATCTTCT
>CAZOUJ010000326.1:0-1779 GCA_964582955.1 uncultured bacterium | reverse complement strand
AATTGATGCACATAAGTCTGAGATGAAATATAAAAAGTTTATTTGGCTTTTCGTTTCCCTTATCGGCTTGTCCTGTGATAGGCTGGAAACAGATATGGGGTTAATTCGGTTTTTCTGAAATCTTGGTTAGATTGATATTTGTCCCTAATCCTATTCTCAGTACGAATATTGGAGCCGAAAAAGATTTTCACCCAACAAGGCTAACTCAGTTAAAAAGAAATTATCATGCTGCGGGTATGTCTATCAACTCATATGGTATTTTGGGGAAAGAGTTTGAGATTAAAAAAACAGAAAACGTAATTAGAATTTTGGCTATTGGCGACTCCGTGACCTTTAGTCCTTCAGAATCCAATTACCCTTCACTAATAGAGCAGAAAGTAAATGCGAAATTAGACGATCTTGATAAAAACATTAAGGTTGAGGTAATTTGTGCTGCTGTACCTGGTTACTCATCTTTTCAAGCATTATTATGGTATGATGAGTTTTTGCATAAATTAAAGCCAGATCTGGCAACCATTTATCTAGGATGGAATGACTGCGGTCAATTCCATCCTTATGGTCTAAAATACAAAAATGAAGGGCAATATAGCGTAAACAAAGTAGCATATAGAAAAGAAACGGTTGTAGGAAAATTGATGAAGCATATTTATTTGCTAAGAGTTCCATATTTCTTCCTTGGAAGAATTGAAAGACTTAGGAAAGTCGATTTGTCCCCATTGAATGAAAATGACAAGCAAACTATCTCATAATTTTACCCAATCCACTATGAAGAAAATTTGACTCAACTGATCAATAAACTTGGAAGGCAAGAGTGTAAGGTGTTCCTGTTATCACTCACTTCACTCTTGCCGCCTCCCCCTACAAACAAAGAATTAAAAATTCTTCAGTTTCCAAGAGGGATGAATAAAAAGCTTTCACGTTATTCAGCTATTTTGGATAAGTATAAGGAAGCATTAAATAAAGTGAGTAATCAAACCAATACCCCAATTATTGATTTGGATCAACTAGCATCGTCCCCAGAACAAAGGGATATTTTTACTGATACTATGCATATTAATAATAAAGGTGCAGAGCAATATGCGAGATTAATTTCTGGTCATATTTTGGAGCAAATAATAAATAGTAATGAAAGATCTTTAGATCAAAGCCAAAAATAAACTTCTAAAAAATTGGCTCAAAGATATCATGAAGATAATAGTTTTGATAATGACTAAATAAATTTGTCAACTTGGTCGAGCAGCTCAGATTTAAAAGTTATTGACATTTGAAACTTTTTCGGCAAAATCGGTCCTAAAGCCAGATTAATTTTGGAAAAATTCTCGAATCAAATGCCAGAATAGCTAACTTTGGCATTAGTGCTTACTGAAATAAAGATCGGTTTTATTATTTATTGTATTTACAAGGTCGCCACAAAGTTCACGAACCCTTATGAATTTCTATTCTGACAAAAATAATTGAATATTTTAGGAATTTCCTCCTTTTATCATGATAGTGCCGCAGCCTTAGTTTCTGACGGGGAAATTAGAGCTGCTGCTCAAGAAGAACGGTTCAGTCGGAAGAAACACGATCACCGATTTCCTCGTCAAGCCATTAAATATTGTTTGTCTGAAGCTCAGCTAACACCTGAGCAGCTGGATCATGTTGTGTTTTATGACAAACCATTTGTCAAGTTCGAGCGTTTACTGGAAACATACTTCGCCTATGCTCCTAATGGTTTTCGGTCGTTTCTTCAAGCTATGCCTCTTTGGATCAAGGAGAAATTATGGATTCCAGACATTA
>CAZOUJ010000325.1:0-1788 GCA_964582955.1 uncultured bacterium | reverse complement strand
ATATTGAAGCTTAACGTGAAGGATACATGATTGGGAACAGAGTGTACCTTTACTACAGAAATACAACAGAATTATCCGATTGGCCAAGATCAAATGTGTCTAAATGGCCCAATAATCCGGATGGCACTAATATGCTTGATGGGATTGGCCTTTTGGTTGGTGCCAGAATTTATATCCAAGATGATTTGAATGATGCTACGGTGGATACATTACCCATAACATCTTTAGATAATATCTCCCAGAATGAACATCATATTCTTCATTTTCTTCAAACCAGCTACCGTGAAGAGATGGATACAGATCCTACAGGGCAGATTGAATGGGGGTTTTATCCTGTCTTCGGCTATTTCAATCAAAACAGTGAATACCCTGCGATGAGTACACTGCCGGATTCGTGGCCACCATCAGGATGGCCATCAGCAGAGGGAACCAAATGGCCCGGAGAATGGGACGGTAGGTTTGGAAAAGGTGTAAACTATGCATAGATTTAAACTTTTTATGTTTTGAATGATTCTCATGATCAAGAATATCTTTGAGATGTTGACCATGTAAAATATTACCCTCGCGGAAGCAGTAAAACGATTGGTGAGGACGTATCAATCCAAAGCGGAAAACCATGGGGTGGATTAGGCCTCAGGGTTGAAGCTCGAGGTTTCCAATGGAATAATCCTCAGGCAAGAGATGCTATTTTTTGGGAATACAATATATCAAACACTTCGAATTACGACATGCCGGAGGTGTGTTTTGGATATTGGGTAGATAATGCCATTGGTGGTGATGGAGCTAATGATGAAGTAGGATATTTTAATGATCTGTTAGATATGTCTTATTCATGGGACAATAATGGAATTGGTATATCCGGGTTGATCCCAGGAATAATGGGTTTTGCATACTTGGAAAGCCCTGGATTAGCATACGATGGAGTTGACAACGACAAGGATGGCATCATTGATGAAAAAAGAGATAATGAAGCAACTTTATTTGTTGGGCCTTATGATGGCATAGATAATATTAATGATTTTCTTACTTATTACCGTATATCTGAGTCTGATCTTAAATCGCATTGGGATGCGGATGAAGATCAAGATTGGGAGGATGGAAATGATTTGGATGGAGATGGTATATATCAATCGAATGAAAGTGCCGGAGATGATGTGGGGCTCGACGGGATTGGGCCTTTGGAGATTAATTATACAGGACCGGATATAGGAGAGTGCAATCATAAACCTGATTATGTGGAATCTGTGGGATGTGAACCCAATTTTGCTGCAACAGATGTCACAGAATCTGATATGATTGGCTTAACATCTTTTCAACTATTTCCTATTTTTGATCAGCATCCTGCACCGCCTGGGAGTCCCTGGTTCAGGAATGATGATGTTATGTGGGATTTGGTTTCGAGCGATACCCTTACAGAATATTATGGAACCATATCTAATTTGGTTGAACTGTTTGCATCAGGCCCATTTCCTCTTTATCAAGGAAAAACAGAGAGAATATCGATGGCTGAAATCCATTCCTACGATCCGCTCGAAACGTTAAACTTATCCGACCATGCAGCACCGGCATTATTTAAGCTGAAGGCCATTGTCCAAACTATTTATGAAAAAGATTACAGATTTGCACAACCTCCTAGAACGCCAACATTGACTGTTACTCCCGGAGATGGGAATGTTATGCTTACGTGGAATGATGATGCCGACAAGCTGACAAGAGATCCCTTTCTAGGGAATGTAAATGATTTTGAGGGCTATAAACTTTTTCGAGCGACAGACAAATATTTTTCTG
>CAZOUJ010000324.1:1103-1790 GCA_964582955.1 uncultured bacterium | reverse complement strand
AACAATAGATTGAGCAAGAGTATGGGTATTGAGCATTTCTTCTCGGGGAAAATTCACTCCTGTTCCATCCCAAAAGGGTGTATCTACTGCTCCAGGATGTATGGAAATCACCTTAATATTATCCTCCCGTAATTCTTCCCTTAAACTGTCAGCCAAGCCACGCATGCCATATTTACTGGCAACATAAGCAGCAGAATGGGCATAACCTTTTTTTCCAGCTACTGAATTCATAAAAGCCAATGTGCCATTTAATCTTTGTTTCATACCGGGTATAAAGGCTTGACTAACCAGAAATGATGCCCGGAGATTTACATCCAATTGCCTATCCCAATCTTCAATGGCAACATCCTCAACTTTGGAAAACTTTCCTAATCCGGCATTATTAATTACAACGGAAACATCACCATATTCCAAAGCTCTATCTTTTAAATTATTAATCTGTTCTGGCTGGGATACATCCGTTGAAACTACTAAACTATCCCCTCCCTTGGACCGAATTTCCTCAGCGGTGGCATTCAATATATCTTCAGACCTTGCTGCTAAAACAACTTTATATACTGAGGTAGAACTAATGTGGCTTGTTCATAAGGATGCTAAAGAAGGGATTGATTATAATTTAAAAGAGATGATTTGGATGTGGGATGAAACAACTATTGCTGATAAAAGAATTATTGAGAATAATCAAAA
>CAZOUJ010000324.1:0-1093 GCA_964582955.1 uncultured bacterium | reverse complement strand
ACAACGGAAACATCACCATATTCCAAAGCTCTATCTTTTAAATTAATAATCTGTTCTGGTTGGGATACATCCGTTGGAACTACTAAACTATTCCCACCCTTGAACTGTATTTCTTCTGCAATGGCATTTAATTTATCTTCAGACCGTGCTGCTAAAACCACTCTATATCCTGCATCCGATAATTGGATAGCCAGCGATTTCCCAACCCCGGAGGAGGCTCCGGTAATGACTGCCGTTTCAGACATCAGGCTGACTTTAGGTTTTCAGCAATGCCATTTAGAGCACTCCCTGCTTTAAACCAATCAATTTGGTTTTGATTGCAGGTATGGTTTACCATAATTTCATGAGAACTTCCATCTGCATGATGAGCTATCAACGTGAGTGGTTATCCTGATAGAAAGTTGGTTAATCCATTAATATCAAAACGATCATCTTCTAGAATTTTTTCGTAATCCGATTTGTCATTAAATGTGAGAGCCAGCACCCCCTGCTTTTTCAAATTGGTTTCATGGATCCGCGCAAATGATTTTACCAAAACCGCCTTAACCCCAACAAAACGAGGTTCCATGGCTGCATGTTCCCGAGACGACCCTTCGCCATAATTTTCATCACCTATAATAATTGAGCTTACCCCCATTTTTCGATAGGCATCTGCAACCAGGGGTATTGTATCATATTCACCTGTTATCTGGTTTTTCACACTATTCACTGTTTCGTTAAAATAATTCTCCGCACCCATGAGTAAATTTTGGGATATGTTCTCAAGATGCCCTCTATACTGCAGCCTAGGACCTGCCATAGAAATATGATCTGTTGTGCACTTCCCCTTTGCCTTTACCAACAAGTGCAGCCCTTTAATATCATTTCCATCCCAGGGGCTAAATCTCTCCAAAAGCTGAAGCCGGTCAGAAGCAGGGGCAACCACAATGTTAACATTTACTCCAGATGACTGAGGTTCTTCATAGCCTAAATCTTCAACATCAAACCCATCCTGTGGAAGTTCATCACCAACAGGGGGCTGCAATTTCACTTCCTCACCATTTTCATTTATAAGTGAATCTGATAGAGGATTAAAGGTCATATCCCCAGCAAT
>CAZOUJ010000323.1:0-1826 GCA_964582955.1 uncultured bacterium | reverse complement strand
CAATAGGAACAAATATTATTTATGCTGAATCAGCAGCCTTAATGAATGATATTCAAATCAGATTCAATTGGACCTTCACTCCTGATTTAACTTTTGAAGCATTTCTTCAGCCATTTACTGTTGATATGGATTATAAAACTTTTTACAAATTGATGGCCGAAAAAACCAGAGACTTGGAACCATATGATTATAGCGGTGACCCAGATTTCAAAATAAATAATGTTGTGGGTACATTTGTAGTCCGCTGGGAATACCGTCCGGGGAGCACTCTATTTTTTGTCTATAATATCCATAACGATAATTTTTATAATGCCAGTGATGACAACTGGAGTAAAAACACAGCAAATTCCTTATTTATAAAATTCAATTATTGGTTACAGATCTAAAAATGATTTTTATTTTGATTTATCCGATAGTCGAGCGTCTAACTTTTCATCGAATACGGTTATGCGCTTATGTGTATCACAACCAAAATTATGCTAATTTTCCAGATGGATACCCTTCGATATTTGTTGTTAGTGCAACCGATCATAATGATAAAAAAGCAGGATATTCTTCATACACTCCCAATGAAAAATATAATTAATTTCCTGAACTGCACCAATGCTATAAAAAGCATTTCTTAATTCACAATATGAAAATAGAGAAAAAATAATCGTGCCCATAGCAGAAGGAAAACAATTTGAATTTCTGGATGAAAGCCATATCAATCCCGGATTTTTGGAAACATTTGATTTTGATAGCCCCAACCAGCTTATAATAACAGAAACAGATGAATTCAGTGCTGTGTGTCCCTTCAGCGGTCTTCCAGATCTTGCTTATGTGAAAATTGAATATCATCCTGATGGAGGAAAATGTGTGGAGCTTAAGAGTCTCAAATACTATTTCATCAGTCTTCTGAATGTTGGGAGTTATCAGGAAGCAGTGACAAATATAATAGTTGGGTATTTGTAGAAAATATTAGATACATCAAAGTTAAGGGTTACTACTATTTATAACACACGTGGTGGATTTGATACCACCTGTGTTGAAGGAAATTTAGATTAACTAAAATATCACTGTGACCATTTCAGAAAATTTCCACGTCATTGATCATCCGGTTGTTGAACATAAACTGACGCACATTAGAGATAAAACAATCAAACCAAAGGAGTTCAGGGAACTGGTGAAGGAGGTCTCTATTTTATTGGGTTATGAATCTGCAAAAAGACTACCCTTGGAATCTGTTGAAATTAAAACCCCCCTTACTCGAACCTATTCCGGTAAGATCTCAATTGAAAACATCATCATTGTACCTATTCTTCGAGCCGGCCTTGGAATGGTGGATGGGTTATTATCGCTTTTCCCAAATGCACAAGTGGGTCATGTGGGTATGGAACGTGATCATATCACTCATTTGCCATCAGATTATTATTACAAAATACCGCCCACAGCAGAAGACCGCTTCTTTTTTGTAGCAGATCCAATGCTTGCTACTGGTGGAACTGTCATTGCCGCAATTCAAAAATTAAAAGACTCTGGTGCAAAAGATATCCGATTTCTCTGTCTCATTGCAGCACCGGAAGGAGCAGACGCTTTTTGTAATGCTCATCCAGATGTAGAAGTATTCGCCGGAGCATTGGATGAGAGGCTAAATCGAGATAAATATATCGTTCCGGGATTGGGCGATGCAGGGGACCGGTTATACGGAACACAATAAATCAAAACATCTCTCGATTTCCATTTCTAATAGGGTGTGCAAATCATTAATTTTGCCAACAAAATTTAGTACAATTTGATCCCGTAGCTCAGCTGGTAGAGCAGCGGCCTTTTAAGCCGTTGGTCGT
>CAZOUJ010000322.1:0-1829 GCA_964582955.1 uncultured bacterium | reverse complement strand
TTAATCGAACAGTCAGTGCCAATCTGGGGATGAGTTATTCTGTTTGTAATGTTTTAGCTGAATCAGGGTTTAATAATGTGGCTCGCTGGGTTCCATTTGATATGGATGAAGCCGATCTCACAAACAGGATTGGGAATAAGATGATTCGTCCTACAACGATTCCACAATCATTAGAAGCCCTGATTATTGAACAGGCCATTGCCCGGGAAGCATTACGACTATCATTTGAGCAACATAAAGAATTTGCAGTTGAATTAAAAGGTGTCCAGCAGAAAAGGACTATTTCTGATGCTTTTGAACAGTCTAGCAGTGGTGATACCCTAGTAGATTTAATGGAATTGGATATGCTTGTTGGTTCTGGCGGTGTACTTTCTCATGCTCCACGGCGGCACCAGGCAGCCCGAATGCTCATTGATGCATTCCTACCGGAGGGTATAACTCAATTGGCTGTTGACTCCATTTTTATGATGCCTCAACTAGGTATTCTATCAACAATTCATTCCAAGGCAGCGATTGAAGTTTTTGAGAAAGATTGTCTTATTCATCTGGGTACCTGTATTGCTCCTGTAGGACCGCAGAAACTAGATAATCCAGTTTTGACTTATGAATGTCTTTTCCCTAATGAAAAAATAGAAGGTCAGCTCATGCCTGGCGAACTAAAAGTGATTCCAGTTCCCTTTGAGCAGGTTGAAGTGAAACTCAATCCAGGGAAAGGATTGGATATAGGAGCTGGAAAAAATGAAATTCTTACTACCAAGGTTAATGGCGGTGTGGTGGGTATTATTCTGGATGGAAGGGGTCGTCGTCCATTTAATTTATCTGAAAGATCAGAAGAACGTGTTTTGAATCTATCAAAATGGTCAAAGGCCATAAATGAATATCCAACGCTGGAGTCTCTCTGATGGCTTTATCCTATACACCTGGTCTTAAAATACTATCCCACACTAAAGTGGTTAAGAGGCGATTACTGCCTATGAAAGGATCTGTTCATTATAAAACTGGAGATTTAGTAAATTCAAATGATGTTGTCGCTTCAACAGAAATTCCTGGGAATGTACAGATGCTGAATGTAGCAAATATGCTAAACGTAGAACCTGAAAATGTACCGGAATGTATGCTGGTTAAATTAGATGAAGAAATTATAAAGGGACAGGTTATTGCAGAAAGCAAGGGGATTTTTGGTTTATTTAAAAGCCAGTTAAAATCACCTATTGATGGTACATTGGCTAATGTATCGGAAATTACTGGTCAGGCCATTCTATCTGAGCCGCCTATACCAATTGAAGTAGATGCTTATACATCAGGTAAGATAACAGAAGTGATTGAAGATGAGGGTGTTATCATTGAAACGGAAGGGGTGATGGTTCAGGGTATTCTGGGTGTTGGAGGTGAAAACCAAGGCAATCTTGTGTTACTTACCTCTTCTCCCAATGATGAACTCACTGCTGATATGATTCTGTCAGAGCATAAGGGAAAAATTATTATTGGTGGTTCCTTCCTTAATTATCAGACATTTGAAAAAGCAAAAGAGGTTGGTATCGCAGGTATTGTAAGTGGTGGTTTTGATTATACTGATCTATCAAAAATATTGGGGTATTCTCTAGGGGTCGCCATAACCGGTTCAGAAGAAATAGGCCCCAGCCTCATTATTACGGAAGGGTTTGGAAAAATATCAATGGCAGCCAGAACCTATGAATTGTTAAAGTCCAATGAAAGCAAATTTGCTTCGATTAACGGATCTACACAGATCAGAGCGGGTGTTATTAGACCAGAGGTTTTGATTCCATTTGAAAAGTTACATGATAAGGGTGAAGAATTTGATGAATCTG
>CAZOUJ010000321.1:0-1830 GCA_964582955.1 uncultured bacterium | reverse complement strand
AGGAGCGAAACCGCTAGGCGTGGAACTGTTGTGTCTTAATTCTTGGTTGGGTTACCATTTACTAAAACTCTTATCTAAAAAATCTTATAACTAAACCATTCTATAAATATGGTCGAGTCGCCGACAGAACACCGTTTTATCAGATCATCTGTGCTGATAATAACAGTAATAACCATTGCATCGCTCTTGCCGTTTATTACAAAAGCATTCAATGTTGATGAACCCTTATTTTTGTGGACTGCCCAACAAATACAGATAAACCCTCTAGATTTTTATGGTTTTAAGGTGAATTGGTATGGCACTGAGGCCGATATGTCCTCCATCAATAAAAATCCTCCACTTGTATCGTATTACATTGCTCTTGTTACCAGTTTGTTTGGCTGGAAAGAAACTGTCATTCATGCCTTTTTCATAATTCCAGCGGTAGCTCTAAGCGTAGGAATTTATTTTTTAGCTCGATCATTTTGTTCCTCCCCTTGTCTTGCAGCTATTCTTGCAATATTCAACCCTGTATTTCTCGTATCCAGTACATCTGTTATGACCGATACAACGATGGTTGCCTTTTATGTCTGGGCTATATTCCTATGGCGAGAAGGATTAAAAAATGAGAGGGCAGTCTATCTTTTTATTTCTGCTATTTTCATTACACTATCAAGCTTAACAAAATACTTTGGGTTAACATTAATTCCACTTTTATTTGTGTTTACTCTTGCCGAGAGACGAAAATTTGACAGCAAGGTATGCTTCCTTTTCATACCTATCCTGCTCTTTGCTAGCTATGATTGGTTGTACTACAATCTTTATAACCACAGTTTACTGTCGGATGCGGCAATATATTCTCTTGAACAAAAATCTAAAAACAATTTCGGAATTCTAGATCAAACTCTGATTGGACTCACTTTTACAGGAGGTTGTTTGTTAGGGCTAAATTTTTTTCTTCCTATGCTATATCATCGTAAGTTTTTTCTTCTAGCCACCGCATTATTGATTCTATTAGTTTATGTTCTTTCATCTATTGAGTCTATTGGTGGTTTTAAGTTATACGATAAAATAAAGTTTTTAGATTACACAACAGAAGTCCGTTGGGGTCTTGTTTTCCAGATAGCGCTATTCGCATTGTGCGGTTTACACATTCTTATACTTGCTATAAGTGATTTGATAAGGAACAAGGATGCCTCAGCATTGCTGCTTTTTATCTGGGTTTTTGGCACATTTATTTTTTATTGTTATCTTAACTGGACAACAAGTGCCCGCAATATACTTCCTATCCTTCCAGCCGCATCTATACTTGTGATTCGTCGGATTAATTTCTATTTAAAGGAACCCCAAAATTTTTTTCGTTCGCAATTTCTATGGCCTCTGCTTCCAGCAGCATTTATCTCATTTCTGGTTGTTTATGCCGATGCTTCATGGGGAAATAGCCAACGATCAGCAGCGCAAACCATTAATCAAAAATTTGCTGATCATAAGTCTGATGTGATATTCCAAGGGCACTGGGGGTTTCAGTACTATATGGAATCTTTAGGATACAAACCAATTGATTTCGAGAAAACTCCTGAAGCTAGCATAATGATTATTCCGACTAACAATACAAATCTTAAGCCAATAAATATGGGAATTTTCATGCAGATAGATAAAATTCAAAAGCAAACTCTGTCTTTACTATCTTTGCAAGGCTGGTATTCTTCTTCATGGGGGCCACTGCCTTTTGCTTTAGGAATGATATTGCCCGAAGACTACATCGTATATTCACTTGCTAGTGCAAGTGGACATTTGGATCTTGGAAATATTTTCTTTAGTCAAAAAAAGTTTAAAGATGCTATTAGTCAT
>CAZOUJ010000320.1:0-1840 GCA_964582955.1 uncultured bacterium | reverse complement strand
ATAGAAACCCAATCAGCATCTCCCACCAGTACATAGCCTTTTTCGTTGTCTGTCTCTACCCTGTTAATACCTACATCAATGACCACTGAGCCTTTTTTTAGCATCTTTCCTTTTAGAAATTTTGGAACTCCCATGGCAGATATTATCACGTCTGCAGATGTGGTAAAGTTTGAGATATTTTTTGTTCCGGAGTGGCAAACGGTTGTAGTGGCATTTGCTCCTTTTTTCTTTAAACCTGTGAGTAGAGACATGGGCCTTCCAACAATATTACTCCTTCACAATAACACCACATGTTTTCTGTTAAGATCAATATCATAATGATCAAAGATTCTCATGATCCCTTTTGGAGTACATGAGATAAATCGTGGATGTCCGATTGATAGTAATCCAACATTTTCAGGATGAAATCCGTCCACATCTTTTTCAGGGGAAACCAACTGTAGAATTTTCAATTCATCAATCTGTTTTGGGAGTGGTAATTGTATTAAAATTCCATGGACATCCTTTGTATCGTTCAGAGATTGAATATTCCTGAATAATTCTGTTTCATCTATTGACTCTTCCAGATAAATCGTTTTAGAATCTAACCCTAACAATTCAAATTGTCTGATTTTTGATTTAACGTATATTTTAGACGCAGGATTCTCTCCCACAAGAATAACTGCAAGGCAGGGAATGATGTCTCGCCTTTTTAATGAATCGATGCGGGGAACTAAATCTGAATATACCTTCCGGCTTACTTTTTTTCCGGAAAGAATTTGTACCTTAGACAATGACTAAAGTAACTAAGCCAGAGATTCATCTATATATTCAACAAGAGACTGAATTCTGTCTTCAATATCAACAGTATCAACAGTTGATGATGTTTTCTTGGAAAATAATTCATCAGCGATATTCATGGCAGTTAAAATTGCTATCCGTGATGTGGATTGGTCAGAGGCTAGCCCCTGTTTCACCTCTTTCATTCTTTTGCTGACGTATTCAGCGACTTCTTTGATATACTCAGGATCTGCGGGTGCCTTAACAGTATATTCATGTCCAAAAATACTGACGCGTACCAGAGATTTTTGTTCATCTTCCATTATTTTATGCCTGTTCCAATATGGAAATCAGTTTTTTCACTTTCAGTTCAATTTTTGCCAATTTATTAGTAAAGTCAAGAGTCCCGATTTCGGCTGAATGAGACATTTCTTGTGCATTTTTCAGATCGGTCACAAGATGTTTTACTTTATCTTCCAGGATATCGATAATTTCTATTTCACTCATACTCTTAATTCTGTTTTAAACTTCGATGTCACCTTTTTAATAATTTCATCAATGATTGAATTGACTTCTCGGTCCTCGAGTGTTCTTGAGTCACTTTGAAAGATCATTTTGAAAACAAGGCTCTTTCTATCATTTCCCAGTGAATCATGTCTGTATAAATTTACGGGATTTATCCTTTTTATCAAGCCTTTACCTAAGTTTTTTATATATGTCATGATTTCTGCGGAATCAAGGGTATTGGAGAGTATAAAATTTAATTCCCTTTCAATTTTCGGATATTTTGAAACTGGGGTATAGAGTGTAACCATTTTTAAATATTTTAGCAGACTATCTGTCATTAATTCAAACCCATAAGTATCCTTTAGGTCGCTGTTCATTTGTTTTTTGATAAAGTTTCCTGATATTTTTCCGAATTTCCCTAGCTTTGTTTTTTTATGACTGATAGAAAATCCAGGAGCGAATAAACTGTCATTTTCAGGTTTTATTTTTACGTTGTACTCAATTATACTCGATATCAAGGCTTCCATATGTCCTTTTACAGTAAATATTGAGTGGTTTTTGACTTTTCCCTGTT
>CAZOUJ010000319.1:0-1846 GCA_964582955.1 uncultured bacterium | reverse complement strand
TGAATTATCATAAACAAACATATGATTTAGGTAATCTTCCCTATTGGTTGACCTTTGTCCGGGATGACATAAAATTAACTGCTCTTGGAATGGGTTTTGCTCGTTTACCTGCTGGGAAAGGATATACTTTTTCACACAAACATGAGTATCAGGAAGAAACCTATATTGTATTAAATGGTAAAGGAGTTATTTATCTGGATGGGGAACTTGTAGAATTATCACCTGGAGATGTGGTACGGGTGGATCCTGAGGTGTATCGTGCTCTAAAGGCTGATGATAAATTTGAATTGGTATGTTTGATTGTGGGGGCTTTGCCCGCTGAAGGTTACCCTAGACGGCAGAATAATCATGGTGCTCTTATAGATGACGGTATTCCTGACTGGAACACATTGCCTCCCTGGTGTAAGGGCAACAAAAAAGTAATTGAACTAAATAAAAAAATCCGAGCCCAAAGAGAAACGGGGAATGACTGATAGAATGATTATTTCATTATGATTCCAGCTTTATTTTTTTGTTTGTGGGATGATTATTAGATTTTGATATGATCAACCGTACTTTACTAATTCTGTTGTTTATTGGACTGGCGTTTTGGAGTTGTGATGATAACCAACCAGAAAATATTCCAGAAACGAATTCCATCCATTTTGGCACCTATCTTTACGAGGACGAGGATTGTTCCGGCAGTGATATTCAATATGCCACATTCGATAGCGAAGGAATCACTTTTTTTGATTACCTTGGCGATAATTGCGATGACACGGTGGGATGCTACGCCGTCAACACTTATGAACTTTCGGAAATAACCCAGGATTCATTTCTCATTGTACCAGAAAGCGGTAGCGTAATTGTGGATGGTACAATCAATATTGATGGTGACAGCCTGATGACCCTGAGCTATACTACAGATAAAGGCACTAATGAATATATGTGGGGAAAATTCAGCGACGATGTATACTCCTTTACCCCCGCCTGTGACCAGGAATATGCATACACCAAGGATATAGCCGATATGTTGGTCTATGCAGTGAGCAATGATGGAAGCCTGCTTTGGAAACGATATATCCACGGCGGAATCTGGGACCTGGCGTCCGCTGTCACTCCGCTGTCAGATGGCGGCTACATGGTCTATGGTATTTTTGATGGTATAGAATGGGGTGGTTGCTGTTGCAATCTAAAGTGGGACGTGGGGGATATTGTGAAGCTAAATGGCGAAGGGCAGATAGAGTGGCGCAAAGAGATCAATTTCGCAGATGACGGAATGTCGTCCTGGTATAACTATATTGGAAAATCCCTAATTGAGACATCCAACGGCGATCTCGTGTTTATTGCTCCTATTAATGGTGGAGGCATCAATATTGTTATGATGGATGCAGGTGGAAATTTGATTTGGAGCCAAAACTATCCAGATCTTGGTTTCTGGAACTATAACGCTGAGATCATGGAAACGGAGGACGGGGATCTGGCAGTTGTGGCGGGCTACACAGCTAAATTAACACTGCTGGATTATTATTCAGGCAGCATTCTCAAAGAAACAGAATATGTTGGTTTAAAATATCCCCGGGCCATTGTGAATGTACTGGGTGATTTTGCTATTATAGGGAATGCCCCTGAGGGTGACGATGATTATTCACCTGTATATCTGTTGAAAGTATCCAGTGACGGTGATGAAATCTGGCGCAAGATCTGGTCTGAAGATTCAAACCGGCCCAGAACTGCCTTGGACCTAATCCATACTGCCGATAACGGTTTCCTCCTATTCTGTTATTCTGATCCACATCCATACGCAACTTTGATAAAGACCGATTCCGAAGGTAATGAGCTCTGGCGAAAAAAATACGATGACTAC
>CAZOUJ010000318.1:1261-1848 GCA_964582955.1 uncultured bacterium | reverse complement strand
CGGTCTCCCTTTTTCACCCCTTTTTCTTTCAGGATATTGGCAAATTTTGATACTTCTACCAATAGTTCGGAGTATGAAAATGTTGTATCTGTCTTGGGATCATTTCCCTCCCATATAAGTGCGGTCTGGTCACCATGTCCTGCTTTAATGTGACGGTCCAGACAGTTATAGGATACATTCAATTTTCCACCTTCAAACCACCTAATCTGAGCCTTGGCGAGATCATTATCTGATACATTATCCCACTTTTTATACCAATCTAAGCGGTCCGCCTGCTCTGCCCAAAAACCTTCGTGATCTCTCACAGATCTTTTATACATTTCCTTATACAAAGTCATATTAGGAATGTGTGATTTTTCAGTATCTCTATAGTTCGGTTTGAATAATTTGATATCATTCATTTTATATAACTTTTCCTTTCAGCATATTAGTTATAAGTAGTTTTTCAGGTTATCCAATCAGCTTTCCAACAGTACTCATTCACTAAATTTAATTTAATAGAATCATTTTCTTTGTATGTACAAAACTATCTGTTCTAATCCTGTAAAAGTATACAACTGAACTTACGGACCTGCCATGATGGTCTG
>CAZOUJ010000318.1:0-1251 GCA_964582955.1 uncultured bacterium | reverse complement strand
AACACCGTTAGCGAGACAAATGCATCTTGAGGCAGGAAATATCTCAGAGCAGTTGTTGAATTAAATGGATTGGGAAATGCCGGAAACAGGGAAAATGTACGAGAGTGCCCGGAAGGAGCGCTCTTCCTTAAAATAAAGATTTCTGAGTTATTTTTTATCTCCAACAGTTTAACACCTGAACATAGTGTGGCATGTCCAGTTCCATCAATGAGTTCCCAATTTTTACCGTCTATTGCTTCGCATTCAAATTGTAGAAATTCTTTATCACTCGTAATTTCAATAACACACTCATCTTGTGAGCATACTCTGGTATCCCCAGAAAAACGAATGTCGGTTGTTGGCATTGGTGGTTTAGGTGGTAAACTGTGATGTATTTTTTCATTGCTCGGAACATCAATACCAAAGAATAAATCCATTCCATTTGTTTTAAAAGAGTTCGCTCTGTAAGTGAAATCATAGTTTTTTACATTGACTTCTCTTGAACTGCCAGCGCTAAGTGTTATTTCACCATTCTGGAATGCTCTCAACCAATAAGCATTTCCCGGAACCAATGTGTCTGTATTAAAATATCCTTCCGAAAATCCAAAAAGGGTGTTCTCAATAATTATGCCCTCAGGATCTGTAGCAGAATAAATGTAGAAATCTTCAGAAATGCCGGTTATCAGATTCCAGTCTGCGTTTAAACTAATGGTGATCTCGTTCAATACTTGTCCGGATAATGTGCTGGTTCCTTCCTCGTCAAAACGAAGCCAATATCCTACTCCATTTTCAAGATAAGTCTGCTGAAAATAGCCCTGACCATAAGAAAACAAAGTGTTTACGATAGATGTGGGAAACAATATTTCAACGTTTGAACTGTCAACATCTAAAGGTAACCCAACCAGATTCCAATTTGCTCCATGAGATATTGAAATTTCGGCAGATTGAGATTCTTCACAAACCAGTTCATACATGAACTCTTTAGTAATATCGATCGTCAGATCCATATTTTCATCTGAGTCACCATAGGGTGCATGGCCCTCTCCTTCTAATGTATATAGATCGCTCTGGTTTCCCAGGTCAATCATTGTCTGATTGATGATATAGCTTCCATAGACCTGAAGATTAATTCCAAACAGTGTCACCAGGTCATCAGCATATGGAACAACGGTGTCCTCATCTCCATGAACACTTACAATGGGTACATCATCCAATTCTATCCAGTCATAATGACCAACAGCCCCGCATAAATTTATGATCCCATAAAACTCT
>CAZOUJ010000317.1:0-1860 GCA_964582955.1 uncultured bacterium | reverse complement strand
AATTAATGAACGGTTTAATGGAAATAAATTCTAAATTGGAAGTTGGGATGAACATACAAGGGCCGGGTCCAATGTTCGCTGTAAGCTTCACTAATGGAAATGAAATTACTGACTATTCAACTCATGTTAAATATTCTGATCAGAATATTTATGCCAACTTTGTTTCCGGCATGATGAGGGAAGGAATCAGATTGACTTCCAGGGGAATATGGTTTTTATCTGAGGCACATTCCTCTCAAGATATATCTGACACTTTGGATTCAACGGAAAGAGTGTTACAACAGTTGTTTTAGCCATATAAAGAGACTGACTTTGATAAATATTCGATCATTTTGGAGGACAAACAAATCATGTACAGACCTATAACATTGTTTACTGGGCAATTTGCGGATATTCCAATCACGGAGTTGGCTGAAAAAGCTTCAAGATGGGGATACGATGGATTGGAACTAGCCTGCTGGGGTGACCATCTAGATGTTGATAAAGCCGCTACCGATAATAAATATGTCGATGACAAACTTGAATTATTGTCGAAACACAATTTGAAATTATTCTCTATCAGCAACCATCTCGCTGGTCAGCTAGTTTGTGATCCCAACAATGATTCCCGATCCGACTTTTTTTCTCCTGAACACGTCCATGGTGATGCTGAGGCCAAAAGAGAATGGGCTGTCCAATCCATGATTAATACCGCTAAAGCCGCACAAAACCTTGGCGTTGGAGTAGTTAACGGATTCACGGGATCATCTATTTGGCACATGATATATAGCTTTCCTCCAGTCAGTGAGAAGACTATCGAAGAGGGCTTTAAGTATTTCGCAAAAATGTGGAATCCTATCTTTGACGAATTTGACAAATGCGGCGTCCGGTTTGCCCTGGAAGTCCATCCTACGGAAATAGCCTTTGACATTGTGACTGCGAAAAGAGCGCTTAAAGCCGTCGATAATAGGACCGCATTTGGATTTAACTTCGACCCAAGCCATTTACATTGGCAAATGATAGACGTCACCAAATTTTTGAAAATATTTTCTGATCGTATATACCACACACACATGAAAGATGCTGCTTTTACATTGGACTGTGAATCAGTTATTTTGTCCTCCCACCTCATCTTTGGATCCCCAGGTCGCGGTTGTGATTTTCGAACCCTAGGAAGAGGTGGAATTGATTTCGAGGAAATAATTCGAACTTTGAATTTTATTGATTATCAGGGACCCCTATCAGTGAAGTGGGAAGATGCAGCAATGAACAGAGAATTCGGGGCAGAAGAAGGGTGTAAATTTCTTAGAAAATTGCAATTCCCAGCTTCTGACAGAGTATTTGATGAAGCCTTTGGGGAGTAAAGTCATAAATAACAGGATGGTTCAGTCAAATGACTAAGGATATTGAGATTCGTGCATTATTCGTCGGATGCGGTGGCATGGCCAGAAACCATTTAAATATCATATTGCCAGAATTCACTAATACACAAATTCCGGTCGTTTGTGAGCCTTCAGACGAATCCTTCTATGAAACGTGCAAAATATTTGAGCAAAATGGTAGAACTATTCCTCATAACGAACCAGACCTGTTAAAACTATTACGAAATTACAGTGGGGAATTAGACGCAGCTTTCATTGTCACACCTCATGCTTTGCACTTCCAACAGGTCAAGCTTTGTCTAGAATATGGCCTAGACGTTATTGTAGAAAAACCGATGGTCATGACTGCGTAAGAAGCCGAGGATCTCAATTATTCTGGTTTCTGGTTTTATAAATTCAGGATGGCTTTTGATATGCTGAATGAGTATATTTTGATACTTGGACATACGGAAGAAGTAGTTTTTTTCCTTGAGCATCTTTATCAGCCGGAAATTTCCCT
>CAZOUJ010000316.1:0-1860 GCA_964582955.1 uncultured bacterium | reverse complement strand
GCTGGAGAAATTCAAGCACTAACTGCTGAGCGGGAATATATCAAAATGATACAGCTACGTTGGCTGGGAGAAAGAATTGGAAAATCATTTGATGGTGTCATCTCAGGTGTGGTGAACTTTGGCTTGTTTGTAGAGTTAAAATCTTCATTGGCTGAAGGGCTTGTCCACTTGGATACACTTGAGGATGATGAATATACTTATGACGAAGATCTTTATTGCCTCAGAGGGAAAAAATATAATCAGGAATATCGCCTAGGTGATCGTGTACAGGTAAAGGTTCTTTCTGTTCTTTTTGAAAAACAACGAGCTAATTTTATACTGAACTATGAATAAACACTTGATGATTACACGACTTGTACTTTTTTTCACAATAATATTGGTTTGGGAAGGATGTGATGTTGTCAAACCACGTGCACAGGGTGCGGATAATGAGTTAGTGGTGGTAACGTCTTTCGAGGACAGAGATGCTATTCAGACAGTGCTCACAACAATTTTCAATGATACATTATATACACCACAACCAGAGCCATACTATCGCACGGTCTGGGCGGATCCAGAAAATTTCAACGATGTGAAAAACCATGTGAATGTCATTGTTGCTGCCTTTGGAGAGAATCCACGAAATCTGGGTGTGAAATTGGTAAAGAACCTACTATCACCGGCCCAGTATAAATCCACCATGGAGCAGCAGAACCAGCTTATTTTTGCAAAGGATGTCTTTGCAAGAAACCAGAGCTATCTCATTATGAATAGTTTAACAATAGATAAACTATTGGAGCGTGCAGAAGACCAAGGTCCCTGGCTCAAAAAACAATATGATGATCTTTTTATTAAACGGCAGAGTGTTCATTTATTTGATAAATCTTCTCGTCAGAAAAAACTTGAAAAAGAACTAGAGGAAAAATATGCCTGGACTATGAACATCCCGTGGGGTTTTACTGTGATCGCTAATAGTGCTGAGCAACAATTCTTTTGGATGGGACGTGATATTCCTTACCGATGGTTGGCGGTCCAATGGGAAGAGGGTTTATCATACACCGATAGTGCTTCAGTAGATGATCATGTAAAAAGGCTCATTCCTGAATATTTTGAAAGTATCCGGTACTCGGATTATTTATTTAAAATCGAACCAGTCTCATTTATCCATTGGGGTGCATGGAATATTACAGGACTATGGGAAAGTATTGAAGAAGCGCAAGGAGGCCCCTTTATTTCTTACCTGTTTTATGATGAATCAACCAATCGAACTTTCTTTATTCATTTAATGATCTTTCATCCGGGCAAGGACAAATATTTACTACTAAGACAGGTCGATATTGTGGCTCATTCTTTCAGTATAACACAATAAGTAATTAAAAAAATTTATTATGAAATCTATATTAGTAACCGGTTCATATGGTCAACTTGGAGAAGCTTGTATAAAATGCTTAATGTCAAACTTTAAGATATTTATCAGTGATAGGTTCGTTCATGATAATGGAATAAAGCTAGATATTGCTGATGAGAATACTGTTGATCAGGTTTTGGCAGAGACCAATCCTGATATTATCTTGAATCTTGGTGCAATGACCGATGTGGATAAATGTGAAAATGATCCTTCTTTGGCACGAGCAATCAATGTTGATGGTGTAAAAAATTTGTGCCGTGGATTCAGAGGCCATTTCATACAAATATCCACCGATTATGTGTTTGATGGAATAGCGGGCCCCTACGATGAATTAGATGAAACCAACCCCATTTCTGTATATGGAAGAACGAAACTGGACGCTGATGAATGGTTAATGACAAATCACACTAGGACAACCATCCTTAGAACCAATGTGCTCTATGGTTATACAAAACTGCCTCAGGCCAGTTTTG
>CAZOUJ010000315.1:336-1870 GCA_964582955.1 uncultured bacterium | reverse complement strand
AAAGAGCTACTTACAGCAAATGTTCTTCGGTTTTATAAGCGGTTTAATCCTACATCTATTCAATAAAAAAAACAGGCTCCGAATTACCAGAGCCTGTTTCAAATTAACCAGAAGATAGAAGTCTGCTTATTTCATCAGGGTAATTTTCCTAATTTCCCTGTAATTTCCAGATTCAATATTCAAAAAGTAAATGCCGGATGAAAACCCTGTTGCATTCCATGTGAAATCATGGATTCCTACCTCAATTTCCATGAGATTAATCTGATCAACCAATCTACCCGAAATATCATAAACACTAAATGAAATGTCGGATTTAACGGGCAATGAAAATGATATCGATACTTCTGGATTAAAAGGGTTAGGATAAGGCGAAGATATACTGAATTGTTCAGGTGAAGGAAGATTTACATTTACTAGACCTGTTCCGTTTGCCGCCAATACTTCTGTTACGGTAAATGGTTGATCTGTGGAAAACAATTTCTGCTCTTCGGGATAAACAATAATCATCCTTGTAGATTTACCATTTGTTCTTGATTCAGAGACCCATGCCTTTTCAGTCAGGAAAAAATTGAAATTTTCTTCGTGCTCAATGGTAATATCAAACGCTGTTACCTTGCCATCGGCAACATAATTCAAACCTTGATCTGAGAAGAGGATAACTTCCTCGGCATTTACCCCCATACCGCCACCAAGGATATAACCTACGATACCAACTATATCCACGACATTGATTTGACCATCGCTATTATAATCAGCACATGGATAATCCTCAGCTGAAGGATTACCATCTAGGATCAATCCTACTATACCGACAATATCCACGACATTGATCATAAGGTCATCATTAAAATCACCAAGTGTACATGTTGGACCACCGCCGCAGTCTGCTGGACAGTATTCACCATCATCACATACTCCATTTCCGCAGCAGTTATAATCTTCACTCTGTGCATTCAATGAAGCCCAAATCAACAAGTTACCTTCAAAATTTCTGCTTCCTAATTCTTCAAGATAGGATGCTTTATCATTCAGAGCAGGAGCTTCATCTGTGCAATATCCGTTTGGATCAGGTCCTGTAATACCTTCACAGTCTTCGCAATCCCAGCTCCAGGCATCGCAAAGGAAATCAATTCCATAGGTGCCGTCATCGCAATATCCATCACCGATCCAGCTCAGATAAGTATCTGTAAAGCATGCTCCAGTACAGTCTTCGTTCAATTCAAGGTCTGTACAAGATAGCGTAGAGATCGAAATCCAATCTCCGCCTGCAGATTCTGAATAATAGGATACATCATCGAAAGAGCTCAAATCTACTCCAATAGGATTAGTGGAAGTGAATGCCATAAATCCTACCCAGAAATCTCCATTAACAGACACACTTGTACCGGAAAGATCAACATGATTCCACCCGCTTTCGAGTGATGTACTCGATAAAGCCTGCGAGTGGAGTTCCGTGCCCGGAGCTCCATTATTATCATCCCAAACTTTTAATAAGGAGCCGCCGCCGTCACCTGATTGGTAAAAACTGACACGC
>CAZOUJ010000315.1:0-326 GCA_964582955.1 uncultured bacterium | reverse complement strand
ACCGTCATCATATACCAATTCATATACGGTCTGAGGTTCAGGGACAACCACAATTCCCGCAGATGGATCTGTTTCTGAACCGTCTGCATAGACTGCAGATACAGCGTAAGTATAGGGATTAAATTCCATAACATCAGAATCGCTGTGAGAATTAGTTCCAACGCCTTCGGCAATCACGCTGCCATCTCTATATACATTGTAGGTTGTTGGGTCTCCTTCAAGCGTGACATCTGCCCGAATCCCCCATTCTCCATCAGCAAGACCATTTGATACTGCTGTTGAAACCCAGGTTCCCCAGGCACCGGCACCAATTTTAATCATGCTTT
>CAZOUJ010000314.1:0-1879 GCA_964582955.1 uncultured bacterium | reverse complement strand
TTCATAAATCTTTTTATTAATAGAGTAGGAGCACAATGTATTGTGCTCCTACTTAATATAATGTTTCAACTTTATATTGTTTCAACTTTTCAAACAATTGATGTGTTGCTTCAACATCACGCATTACATATTCCTCAACATCTGCAATATTTCCCTCTTCATATGCCTTTGCCACAGTTTCACCTGTTACTTCTCCAGCTTTCGGAGAAGGAATTCCAAAAGAGCGACAGGCGATATCCATACTAACAGCATTATAGTTATTCCAATTGCAGAGAAACATCATAAGGTCAATATGGCTTTTGTAAGAAAACCGTCTGAGATCCTTGAAATTCCAATTGTTGATTTCAATACCATAATGTGCTGCCCGAATAATTAAGAAGGGAATATCAAATCCCAGCCCGTTATAGTGAATGAAACGTGCATTTTTTGATCCAGGATGATTAATAATATTAAAAAATATCTGCAGTGTAGACTCTTCATTCTCTTCACATATCAATTTATCTTTTGACCTTCCATCTTCCTGTAGACAGCGCATTCCGATACACAAAAGCTGCACAAAAAAAGGTGATACCGAGCGAATGAGTGATTCTGCATTTTCAGGGTCATCTCCAGTACGTTCAATATGTCCCTTAACTTTTTTAGCCACAGCATCTTCCACCATCTCATCTATAGTGGGGCGAGGTATCGTTTCAATATCTAATACAAGAAATGCCAAAGGACTTTCCTGATAATTATTAAATTTAGAGGGAGTACATCTATATCTATCAATGAAATAGATCGATAGTTTTAATTAAACCTTCAATCAGGCTATCAATTTCATCAAATGTATTGTAGATGTAGAAACTGGCCCTGTTAGTGGCGGGGATATCGAGATGTTTCATAATAGGCTGGGCACAGTGATGGCCAGCACGGATGGCAATGCCGGAGGTGTCCAATATATGGGCCACATCATGAGGATGGATATTTTTAATATTAAAACTAATCACGGCGCCTTTGTCTTTATTGGTACCATATATGGTAAGGTCAGGGATCTTTTGCAATTTTTCCTGCCCGTATCCTAGCAGCTTATTTTCGTAATCGGCAATGGACTGCATCCCTATGTCATTTAAATAGTCTATAGAGGTACCCAGGCCAATGACCTGGGCGATATTAGGAGTGCCAGCTTCAAACTTCCAGGGGATATCGTTCCAGGTTGATTTTTCCATGGTTACATTGCGTATCATTTCTCCACCGCCCATGAATGGATTCATCTCTTCCAAAAGCTCTGGTTTGGCATACAAAACACCCACACCGGTGGGCCCCATCATTTTATGACCGGAAAAGGCAAAGAAATCGCAACCCAGTTTTTCCACATTTACTCTTTGGTGAGGCACGCTCTGGGCTCCATCTACAAATACCTTTGCACCCACATCATGTGCCAGGTTTACAATATCCGAAATGGGGTTTACTGTGCCCAACACATTAGACTGATGAATCACAGAGACCATTTTTGTTTTGTCTGTAAAATATTTGTGTGGGTTTGATAAATCCAGCACGCCATCTTCACATATGGGAATGTATCTTAAATTGGCACCTGTTTTTTCACAGATAAGTTGCCAGGGGATAATATTGCTGTGATGTTCCATCTCTGTAATCAATACTTCATCACCAGGTTTCAAGCTCTGTCCCCAGCTGTTGGCCACTAGGTTGATACTTTCCGTAGTGCCCCGGGTAAATACAATTCCCCGCCTATCCTCAGTGCCTATAAGTGACGCAACTTTATCTCGGGTTTCTTCATAGGCAGCTGTAGCTTTTTCTGCAATTGTATATATTCCCCGATGAATATTGGAATTATAATTTTCATAATAATGAGTGAGTGTGTCTATAACTTTCTGGGGTT
>CAZOUJ010000313.1:0-1879 GCA_964582955.1 uncultured bacterium | reverse complement strand
CAACTGGCGCAAATCATACGGGATTTTATTTACCAACCCATGGGTTTGTTCCGAGAGTCTCAAATGGCAGGAGATGGAATAACAGGTATTTGTGTCGCATTTATTGTGGGAATTGTGGTTTTTGGCGGGATTCGTCGTATTGCAAAAGTGGCATCCAAGCTGGTTCCCTTTATGGTTGGAATTTATTTATTAGCTGCCATATTTATTTTATTTTCACATTTTTCTGAGATTCCAGGCCTCATTTCCTTAATATTTCAAGATGCGTTTACCGGTGATGCCGTGTTAGGCGGTGCTTTGGGTACATTGATCATTATCGGGATCAAACGCGGTGTTTTCTCCAATGAAGCGGGGACAGGGACCGAAGCTATGGCGCACGGTGCAGCGATAACAAAAGTACCCGTAAGAGAAGGATTAGTTGCAATGATGGGACCTTTCATCGATACAATTGTTGTGTGTACGATCACAGCGTTGGTTATTCTCATTTCTGGACTTTATGAAACAGAAGCAAACGGAGTAACGCTCACTGCCCTTGCCTTTGAAAAGGAACTTGGTTCCATTGGAAAATTAGTGTTGATTGTTGCTGTTCTGAATTTTAGTCTTACTACCATGTTTGGCTATTCTTATTATGGTCGAAAATGTGCAGGATATATATTTGGAACTCAATGGAAACCTACATATAACTGGTTTTATGTGGGAATGATAATTATCGCGTCCATCGTTTCCATTGATATCGCCATCAATTTTGTTGACGGTATGTTTGCGATGATGGTGATTCCTACATTGTTTTCCACAGTTTTATTAGCACCAAAAGTTATGAAGGAAGCAAAAAGATATTTTTTAGAATTTCAACGTTCACATCATTCAATTGAATAATGAAATCCCGATCCAATCTAACAACGGAAAAACGGAATCCGTCTTCTGAATTAATAGATTTAAAATCAACAGAAGAGATACTTCATATCATTAATTCTGAGGATGAAACAGTAGCCCATGCTGTTAAAAAAGCCATCCCTCAAATTTGTGAAACCATTTCCTTTTGTGTATCTGCAATTAAAAACGGAGATCGAATATTTTATGTAGGTGCAGGAACCAGCGGAAGACTGGGAGTCTTGGACGCATCAGAAATCCCACCGACATTTTCGGCACCCTCTGAATGGTTTACCGGTGTTATTGCCGGAGGAGAAAAAGCATTACGAAAATCAGTTGAGGGAGCGGAAGATATACAGGATAATGGTATTCAGGATTTAAGGGATGCAGGAATCACAAATGGAGATGTACTCATCGGGATCAGTACCAGTGGGGCAGCTGTTTATGTACAATCTGCTCTGGAATATGCCCAAAAGATCGGTGCAAAAACATGTTATATTAATTGTAACCCTGAGCCGTTTTACAGTGTGTCCGCAGATTCAATAATTAAGGTGGAAACGGGTCCAGAGATCATTACCGGTTCCACACGGATGAAAGCTGGTACAGCCACCAAAATGGTGCTGAATATGATTTCTACAACAACCATGATAAAACTGGGGAAAGTTTATGGTAATCTCATGATTGACCTCATGGGGGTAAACGAAAAATTGCTGGATAGAGGCATTCGAATCATAAGTCAATTAACCAATACAGATTATGAATTTGCACATCAGAAATTGATTGAAGCCGATAAGTCTGTAAAAAAAGCGATTATCATGATCAAGAAAAATTGCACACTGGACCAAGCTGAGTTGATGCTGAAAAAAGCTGAAGGATTTTTAGGAAGAGTTCTCAAAGAAAGCTAAGACTCAAATTATTTCATCCTTAAATTATGTTTGATCTTCATTTTATCTTATTAGTAATTGAAACGTAAAAACCATGATAGTTAATCCATATATATTTCGAGAATATG
>CAZOUJ010000312.1:0-1884 GCA_964582955.1 uncultured bacterium | reverse complement strand
GTGGATTTATTGATTACAGTTGGGAATTGGAATGGAAATATTATAATCTCGCCACCTGGAACTATGATTTCAGCCCACCCTACCTCCCAACACCAAATCCACCAGACTCCCATATGCCGGTCAACGGCAGGCGATATACATCTCTCCCGTTGGATCCAATCATCTATGCCATCGATTCAGCAAACCTAGGTTTAAATCCATATGTGGATTACACCACTGGGGCGGGCGCATATTTATCTGAATTCATGGGTTATCACGGAGCCTGGACTAAAGCTCGAATGGATTCTGCTAATGTACCCTGTTATTTAGCTGGACATATCCACGTTGGGGGTTTGATTGATTGGGGAACTGCACATGAAGCAGTAAAAATTTCCCTGCGGGAAGTAATCAAGGTCGTTGATTATTATAAACAGCTGCCAGGAGATATAAATGGTGATGGTGTAATATCAATTACGGACCTGATTATAATAGTATTTCACATATTGGGAACAAATGAAATGTCCGCAGAGCAAATCCAAACAGCAGATTTGAATTTCGACCTGGTTATTACTATTGAGGATATTTTAAAATTAGCCGACATCGTTATAGGGAATTAAATAATTTTATGTCTGTCTAAAATTGATAGGGGTGTGAAACTTTTATATCAATCTCGTACCCTGGAAAACCAGAAATCGAATCTTTCATTTCATTGCAGCATTCAAGAATCTGGCTCTTGTTTAGACCAGGACGAACACGGATACCAAATAAAATAATATGATGATTTTCTGTATCCACGATGCGAACGTCGTGATAGCCGGTGATTCGCTCATCATTTATCCAATGGTCATCTAAGAATGTCTGAACCTCCGTAACCATGGGATTATCGGGATATACAGGATCAATATGTACTGTAGGTGCTACGTTCAGTCCTTCCATTAGTTGAGTTTCCACATTTTCAGCTAAATCATGTGCTTCCGCCGTAGTTTTACCGGCATCAATCTCAACATGGACACTGGCAAATTTATCCTGCCCATAACTGTGTACTGTAATATCATGGACTCCCAAAACACCATTAATTTTCATAATAATCTGTCTGATGGTTTCAACTTCTTCAGAAGTCGGCGGTTTCCCGATAAGATCATCTACAGCATCTTTGGCGATATCAAATCCGGTATAGATTAAAAAAAGTGAAACACCCAATCCGGCCCAACCATCAACAGCAGGATATCCATAAATTCCAGCGATCATTGCAATAACCACCAACAGGCTGGAGATTGCATCCGTACGGTGATGCCAGGCATCGGCATGAAGAGTGCCCGATGCAACTTTAGATGAAAGAAATTTCGCGTATCGGGCAGTGATTTCTTTTAACACTATTGTTACAGCCAGCACAATAACTATCCACCATTTTACTTTGATCAGTTGTGGATCACTGATACGCTCGAATGCAGCTTCGATGAATTCGATTCCCGCAACACACAGTAGAATAGCGATAATAAGAGTGGCAATATATTCAGCCCGTCCGTGTCCATAGGGATGTTCTTTATCAGCCGGTTTCTGCGCCTGCTTAAATCCCCAGACAACAACAGCAGATGAAATCACATCGGAAAAGGTATGAACAGCATCAGCAATAACACTCACAGCCCCCACCATAAGACCAATGACCAGCTTTAGGACAAACAATACTCCATTGACAGTAACGGAAACCCAACCCTGAAATATGCCGATTTTTGTCCGATAAATATGTGCCGATTCTTTGGTATTGGGCACGAACCTATCGGTAAAGGATTGAAACATAATTTTAGAGTAACCCTTTTATCTTATGGAGTTTATTCTCCCCTCCCCGAGCTAAAGCATATTCAAATGACCATTTAAGACAGGCGGAACCAATCTCTCCATCCTTCC
>CAZOUJ010000311.1:434-1891 GCA_964582955.1 uncultured bacterium | reverse complement strand
GCATAGAATCAAGTTCATTTTATGTATCTAGCACTGGTGACGATAGTAATGATGGCACAGAGGAAACTCCTTTAAAAACGATTGGTCACGCTCTAACCCTTGTAAGAGATGGAGCAACTGTTACCACTATTAATCTTGCTTCAGGTACTTACTCGCCATCAACAAATGGTGAGAAATTTCCAATTATCATTCCAGATAAGGCTCACTTAATAGGCGCGGATAGGGAGACAACAATATTAGATGCTGAAGCGGATGCAGAAAATGAAGCAGCAGTCATAATCATAAAAGAGGTTGGAAATGTAAAAGTAGCAGGTTTGACCTTAACCGGTGGGTATTCTGTAGGTCATGGGTGTAGCGGAGGCGGAGGACTTTTGATAACTGCTAATGATATGTTTAATAATGAGGGTTTCGTTTCTCACTGGACGGGCGTAGTAATTGAAGATATGATCATTGAAAATAGTATTTCACAAAATGGTGGTGGGTTATCTATATTTCGAACAACAGGGTCAGTGGTAAACAATGTGATCATAAGGAACAATGCCGCTACCGCATTTGGTGGTGGAGTCTTCACATACGGTTCTACTATTAATATGACTAATGTGACCGTTACCGAAAACAGCAACAACATAGGTGGTACCGCACAAGGTGGTGGAATGATGATGCCAATTACTGCCGGCACATTAGATAGTATGACCATAACAAATAAAGAAGGATGCAGTGGAGGTGCTGGAATATGGACCAATCGAAATTATTGAACCTGGACCATGACAAACTCCTTAATTGATGGAAATTATGGTGAATGGGGTGGAGGATTAGCTGTACTTGGTGGC
Source organism: uncultured bacterium (assembly GCA_964582955.1). Taxonomy (GTDB): domain Bacteria; phylum Fidelibacterota; class Marinisomatia; order Marinisomatales; family AB-629-J13; genus AB-629-J13. The sequence continues at coordinate 1,061 of CAZOUJ010000311.1, read as the reverse complement.
GATTTTTCAGGTGCACAACCAACTCTTATTAACACTACCATTAGTAATAATACTGTATCAGATAATGGGGGAGGTGTCTGGGCAGTGGATGCGGCTCCCATTTTAAAAAATTGTACAATTACTGGAAATACTACATTGGGTGAAAATATGGGAGGCACGGGTTGGTTTCTCGGCGCAGATATAACAGGTGCGAGTCCTACAATAATGGTGAGTGGAATCCCGGGATATTCTTATCAAATTGTTTTGATGATGGTTCATATACACCTGGATACTTAATAAATAATACAATTACTGGAAATTCATCCAACCAAGGGGGTGCAATACGCCTTACCTGCGGAGGTTATGGATTTGTGGTCAATTCAATTGTCTGGGACAACGATACTCCTTCGGCAGTGAGTATGAATGGAGGTGGTTCCAATGTCACTTACAGCGATATACAGGGTGGATGGGGAGGTTGGACTAATATTAATACAGATCCCCTCTTTACAGACCCCAGCAATGGAGACTTTACTCTCCAACCTTCATCCCCCTGTATTGATGCAGGTGACCCCGAATCAGAATTAGACCCTGATGGCACAATTGCTGATATGGGAGCATTTTTTTATAACCAGATGGTAAACCCAATAA
>CAZOUJ010000311.1:0-424 GCA_964582955.1 uncultured bacterium | reverse complement strand
TTACTCTCCAAGAATCTTCCCCCTGCATAGATGAGGGGACCGCTGACGTTGATGGTGATGGTACAGATGATATTGATTACATAGGAGATGCTCCTGACATGGGATCTTTTGAGCTAGGTGGTATCCTTGGTTGCACAGATCCTGATGCTGATAATTATGATTCTGGGGCCAACATGAATGATGGCACCTGTCTATATGGTCCTCCAGAGATCGTAGTTTCCTATAACATCGGATGGAACATTGTCGGTCTTCCCTTTGAAATGGAAAATGCCATGTATGAAACCCTTTTCCCGACCGCCCAGGAAGGTACCCTTTATCAGTTCGATGGCACTTACGTGAACCGAGATGAACTAATTCCCGGAACTGGATATCTGTTGAGACTTACATCGGAAGATACGGTGACATTTGCAGGTACCCACATTTA
>CAZOUJ010000310.1:0-1891 GCA_964582955.1 uncultured bacterium | reverse complement strand
CTCGTACACGATGCCATCCCGGTTTAACAGCTAGTTTCTTTGGAATGGGTGTTTTTCCGATTAAAGAACCATCAACAAACACATTTGCACCTTCCAGATTGCAGGACAACCTAAGAAATGTTTTTCGAGTCGATAAATCAAGAGGCAAAAGATTAATCTCTTCCGAATTCGCCAGTTTTCTTGTTTCCCTCTTCACCTGTGTGGTCACCGGGGTTTGGTTTAATAGTTCTTTTGCTGTCTGCCGGGCTTGTTCAATCACACTGCCAAACTTGTTCTCCATATCTACTCTTGGGTTTTGTCTTACTGCAACCACTGGTTTTTGTCCTAACAAAGCTCTCATAAGTTCTCTGTGGGTCCCTTCCCCAACAATACCGTCAACATTGGCACTGTTAAAGCCTCGGTCAAGCTGAAATTGCATAACTGCTTCCTCCGTTATAGGTCCGAAATCCCCATCTACACCATCCTTATAGACTCCTCCTGTGCCCAAGTCATATCCTAAGGCTATAAGCCCTTCCTGAAGTGCCTTTACTTCCTGGGGACGCCTGGATCCAGAAAAAAGCATTCCATCATCCAGCACAAATGAAATATCGACTGTTTCACGATTAATCTTTCTTGGTTCAGGAGGAGGTGGTCCGCTTATTTCTATTTTTTGTTTTTTTACAATCAGAGGTTTGGGGTCTTCTTTTATGATATAATCATCTCGATTACTTATGACACTGTCAACTCCTGGAACATCTTCTGTCGAATACCATTTATTATACCAGACAAAATATTTTTCTGGGCCATATTTGTCCCGAGCATAAACAAAAGAATCATAAAAGGGAGAACCTTTGGACTCCTGTTTGGGAAGGGAAAATACGCGGTTATTATTACTATTTTCTGAAAGTTCAACCTGAGACCTGAGACTGTCATTTAAAGATTCCCAGACCTGGACAAGGATCACCCTGCTTGCAGCAGAATGAAAGATCTCAAAATCTTCTATGGGTCTCTCAAATAAATACCCCAATTGAACTGATTCATTATTTTCTGTGATTTCAATATCCATCAAAGGTGGTTCAAACTCAAGATATTCAACTGAAGATGGACTCAAATATGTCCCATTTAGAGTGAGATAGAACCAGTTTTCTTGGCCGGACCAACCAGCAATATTTTCAATATCAATTACAGCACTGGTAACAATCCGCAATAATGTACCATTGCTTTTTTTGTGGGTGGTGATCAACTGGACTTGATTTGCCCATAGAAATGAAATACAAGTCAGCAAAATAGTGCTGTAAAGTTTGATATGTGTTTTCCTAGATATCATTTAATGCTTCACGAAGCCTGGTTATCGCATTCAACTCTTCCATTGAATCCTCCCCTTTTAACTCTTTTTCTCGTATCTGGATCCGAAGGGATTGAATTTTTTCCTTTAGAGGCTCGGATTTTAAGATTTTCAAACAATCAGATACAATTTCTTCAGGTGGAATATTTTGGTTTTCTGCAAATAAGATTTTTGCAACAGAATCCCGTTCATGTTTATCCTGAAAATACTCGATTATTGCAGAGGATTCCACAGCCAAATTTTCATCCAATAAATATCCTGCTAATCTTTTTAATAAGGGTGTTTTAAACAATTCCAGTGAAATATTTTCCATTAAATACTGCCTAACATAATCATTTTCCTGGCCCAAAAGCTGCAGCAATTCAATCTGAGCTTTGTCCACCCGACTTGTAAATAGGACTTCAGGTGACTCTGGATATTCCGGATCAGCATTATATACGGGATTAACACGCTGGCTTTTCATTGTTCGAATCAGATCCTGTTCGTCAACCATTAATTTTTCAGAAATGATCCGCACCATATCATTTCGTATAATCCCGTTCTCTATACCCTTTATCTCCCTAACCA
>CAZOUJ010000309.1:324-1892 GCA_964582955.1 uncultured bacterium | reverse complement strand
CCTAGGCCAACCATCATACCTGAATTCGTCCGCAAACCATAAGCCACCGATTCCTTTAAAACATTCAGACTACGAGACCAAACCGCCTGGGCCCGAACTTGCTTACTGATCCGTTCCACGCATTCTACATTATGTGAAAATATTTCAGGTCCCGCCTCAAATACTGTTTTTAACGCTGGCAAATATCCCTGAAAATCAGGCGTCAATACTTCTACTGTACATTCTGGTACATGGTGATGGACCTGTCGAATCGTTTCGGCCCAGATTTTGGCTCCAAAATCCTTCTTTATATCATCACGATCTACAGAAGTAATTACCACATGTCGCAAATTCATTTTCTGAATTGCCGTAGCTGTTCGAACCGGTTCCATCCTATCCACACCAACTGGTTTCCCAGTGCCCACTGAGCAAAATCCACAGGCACGTGTACAGATATCGCCTAAGATCATAATGGTTGCTGTTCCCCGATTCCAGCATTCATAAATATTTGGGCAGCGGGCTTCTTCGCAAACCGTATGAAGATTATTCTGGGTAACCACATTTTGAACAAACCGATAATCTTTACCGTAATGGAGACGAATTCTGGGTTTTTTACCAGCAGGTCGATTTGTAAGCGTTTCCATCAATTCACCTTTTGAAACAGGAAAATCATGTAACGTTTATACTTCCTGAATTCATTACTATCTAATAATGATAATTGCTTCATCTTTTCATTGACTCTTTTACCAAAGGCTTTCTTGAGTATTTTCATAATAAAAGAATAGTTTTTATCCATATAGTTGGATGAGAATTCAACTGTTGGGTAAATATAGCGCTCCATAAATGCTTTGGCGCTGTCAAGGGTCGGCATTGTGTTTTCCGTTTGATCATATTCTCTTAGAAGTTTAAAGCCATATTCTTCTCCAATCTCCAAATATACTATTTCATTATGAGAAGCTTTAATATGCCAATCATCACTACCATCATTATGATGCAAAAAATAATCGGAGGCTAGTAAGTAACCACCGTCCCGAACAGTTTTTCGTGCAGTTTTCCATCCAGGCTGAATTTGAATATAACAGGCACTTTCACTCTCCAAAATAAGATCATATTGTTTTTCAGGATTAAAATCTTCAAACTTGGAGCGGTGGAATCTGACTTCACCATTATATTTTTCTGCGAATACCTGTTCTTGGTAATCATCGGGAGACAGTGCTTCCACTTTATAGCCCTTATTTAAAAGATAGCTGGAATTACCCCCGATCCCAGCACCGACATCGAGTATTGTTTTCACATCTTCTGGGATAAAAGAAGTCAGGTGTTCTATGTATCGATCTTGGGCAGCAACTATGTCAAGCAGTGACAGATTTTCTGAACTCACAAATTGAGGATCATACCAAAAACCATAATGCAGATAAGGGGAACGAACTGATTCCGAATAGAGTTTTAGAACGTGATCAATTGGCATCAGAGTAGTGTTTCTAAATTCATGTTCTCTAGATTCTTCCGTACGGTATCAACAAATTGGCTTCCACCTGCACCATCGATCAATCGATGATCAAAGCCTAAGGATAAAACCATCATACTTT
>CAZOUJ010000309.1:0-314 GCA_964582955.1 uncultured bacterium | reverse complement strand
TGATAATAGGTGTACCCATGGTTATATTAAAAACTCCAAAATTTGAAATTGAAAATGTGGAACCCTGTAACTCATCAGGATTAAGCTGTTTATTTCTAGTGCGCAAAGCCAAGTCTTTTACTTTTCGGCACAAGCCTAAAAAATTAAGTTCCTCACATTTTTCTAGTACCGGTACCATCAGGCCCTTATTTACAGCAACAGCCATACCCATATTTACATTTTTATGGTAGACAATGGAAGAGCCTGCAAGGGAAGCATTCATTTCCGGTTGACCATTTAAGGCTTTTACACAGGACCGGATAATAAATGGTGTG
>CAZOUJ010000308.1:1288-1894 GCA_964582955.1 uncultured bacterium | reverse complement strand
TCTGGATTGAGAAGTGCATTTCGGTCCCCTCCCTGAGCTTCAACCATTTCAATGAATTTGGAAAATGCGGTTCCGTCAGTTAATAATTTGTTAAGGATTGATCTTCCATTTGAAAGAATATTAGAAAATTTTCCCTGAACCATTAATATTGATGCCAATTCAAGGGTTAATTCAACCGTATCTTTGGGACCTTTTCCGTTGAGGCAGTCAATAGCCTCTTTCACTTCACACCAACAACCGGAGAATCTCCCCAAAGGCTGGTTCATATTGGAAAAAACCACATCCGTTTGAATCCTAAAATCTTCGCCGGTTTTTTTAAGCAAAGTCCCCAATTGTTCAGCATCGTCATGAGATTTCATAAAAGCACCATTGCCGGTTTTCACATCTAAGACCAGCCCGTTCAATCCTTCTGCAATTTTTTTACTCATGATCGAACCTACAATGAGTGGAAGGGATTCCACTGTACCGGTTGCATCCCTGAGAGCATACATTTTTTTATCAGCAGGACAGATCTCATCTGTTTGCCCGATCATGGAGACTCCAATGGTTTCTACATTTTTTTGGAATTCAGTCAAGGATAAGTCTGTGGAAAATCCCGGAATGGAT
>CAZOUJ010000308.1:332-1275 GCA_964582955.1 uncultured bacterium | reverse complement strand
CAGCAAAAAACATATCCAGATGGGAAAAATCCATCCGTTTGCCTGAATTTACCATAATTTCAATAAACCCAGTCAGTTCCGCTGCTTCCATTCCGTGGATGTACACTGCTTTCAGCCATCCAGTCATTTCTGCATCAGAAACCTTCCCGCGAACATAATTATTAATGAAAGATTCTAATTCATTTTTGGGTGTAGATAAGCCATTCTGTTTCCGGGAAATAATATCAGAAACGTTCAATCTTGGTTTTCTTTTTCTTTTTTTAAAAACAGTTTTGGTAACCTGAAAGGTGCTTTTTCCCGGACCGTGTGAAGGGTTAAATAAAGTCCTATGATTAATAAAATTAGATTTGGTGTCCATAAACCTATCAGTGGACTCACAATATTTCTGTCCGCCATATCCTCTCCGCCAATTAGAAAAATATAGTACACGATGAAGAAACCCAGGCTCAAACTGGTTCCGATAGCGAACCCTCCTTTTTTTGTCAGAACACCTAAACTGGCTCCGGTGATGACGAAAAGGATGCAGGCAAATGGGAGAGAGAATTTCTTGTGGATTTCCACACCATATTTATTGATATTTCGAGAATAATTTTTTATCAGGTTATGTTCGTTTTTCACTTGACTTTCCAAACGGGATAAACGCCTGAGCTTTCGTTGTTTTTCATATCGATTCAAAGTCGTGTCACTTTCTATTTGGGATTTATAATCTAAAACCAAACCCTTACCTACTTCTATGGATTCAGGGAAAATGCTATCTCCTGTGGCTCTTTCAAATGAACGAGATAGGCGATGATGAATTTTCTCGATTCGATTTCGATAATATTTTTTTCTTTCAAGCATCATGGGTATTTGCATTTCCCGATCACTACGGCTGGAAGAATCTCTTCTGTTCAAAAGCAGCTCATCCGCAGGCACGGTAATTATATGCTTCTTGAACTCAATC
>CAZOUJ010000308.1:0-322 GCA_964582955.1 uncultured bacterium | reverse complement strand
GACGTGCTTCATAAATTCAATTCGGCGGTAATTTTCGTAGTTTTTCAAATTCATTTCGTGGATTTCACCTTCATAAAGGGTAAGAATGAATGCATCATCAATGGTTGAAAGGGTTCCTGTTTTTGAATGAATACTGGTTTGAATCTCCCTATTATTTTTGCTAAAAATACGAACATCTTCCATCACATCATCTTTTTTCCCTCGAATGATCATGCTGTAATCGGGAATTTCGTCTATGAAATGTCCAGGATTGATATTGAGACCTGGTCGTTTTCTATAAATATCTCCAGAGAGGAGCCGTGCCCTGAAATTCATTTCCGGA
>CAZOUJ010000307.1:0-1900 GCA_964582955.1 uncultured bacterium | reverse complement strand
CGGGTCATCCATTGACGCATTTTGCTGCAAGTTTAGTTACTGCAGCACTGATCCTTTTAATGATTCAAACAAAAACCTTCTGGAATACATTTTGGTCATACCGTCCTCTAGTCTATCTCGGCAGGATCAGCTACGGGCTTTACGTTTACCACGTGATTGTTTTCTGGTTCTTTGCTGATATCGTTGGCATGTTGCCAGAGGTTTGGCAACCTGAAGGATGGGCCTTTCTGAACTTGCGCGTGTTCACGGTAATTATCGTTGCAGTTTTATCTTGGCATTTTCTTGAAAAGCCAATAATTAACAAAAAATATCGCTACCCATTGAAGCCACCGCGTAAGTGGGAACTGCCACATGAAGATAAATCAAGGCTGAAGGTTGCTGGAGTTGGGGCTGCAACAGGAATCCTCCTGATTTCTTTAGCGATTTCTCCGCACCTGGAGGGTACACCACCCCTTAAAGACCAAAGTGTACTGCCAAAAAATTTGCTGTCGATGGGTTTATTGGAAAACATTCAAGCAAGCGGAACATTTAAAGTGGGAGTTCCCCATGGCGTTTACAAAGCAGACAATTTGCTGGACGCTGACCCAACAACATTTTGGCACAGTCCCGTTGCCGATGGCCGAAACGTCTCCTCCATGACCTTTAATTTTAAAAAACCTGTAATCTTCAATCGTGTCGGTTGGGATGCAGCAGAGGCACGAGGAACCTGGCCAAATAACGTGACTGTTCAAGTTTATGAAAAAAATAAAAAAAAATGGTCAACTTGTGCGCGTTTTGCCGGACAATTTTCTGTTTCCACGCCAATGCCACGCCAATTTATTGTTCCTGAATGCACAACAGAAACAAAAGCAGTGCGGTTTATTTTTGACGATACCTTAGTTAGGTTTGTTATACTTAATAAAGTATTTTTAGCGTACGCGGAATCAGGATAATCAACCGTGCTAAATTGACAAACCCTCAACGGGCGTTTCCTAAGGCTGTTATGGACTGAACAATGGATCACCAAGACAATTTTTCAGAAGGTTGGCCTAGATGGTTTTCCAGTGGAATGATATTGATAACCTTGGCCCCCTTTGTTGTCCTACCGCTTCTTTTTGCCGATTCTCACCACCCTGGAGATGGTTTTTCTCCTCACCTTTCCCTTTTGCTGATCGCTAACTTGCATATCGCAATTACAGCTCTTTTTTTCAGCATTAAAGACTATGAACCAATACTTATGGCAAACAAGAGGCGCTATTTTTTTCTGCCTCTTGTAACTGTTTTGGGCTTGATAGGCCTCCATATCTTTTTGCCTAAAACTAATCATATCTGGATATGGGTAGTATTTTCTGCATGGCAAAATTGGCACATTGGCCGCCAAAATATGGGCATCCACAGCTTTATATCCCGTGCAGAGGGTTTTAAGGCTCCGAGCACTGCCGAAAACCTTTTGATTGGAGTGGGAATAGTATGTGGCATTCTTGCTTTTTATCCGTTGGCATTTCCTTCGGATAACCATTCCTTCCCTTTCTTCGTCATGATAAAAGAGTGGAGCTTTTGGTTATTTTGTTTTGTTTCTGTGTCTGGGTTAATTCTAATTATTGTTCAACGCCAACATTTTAATTTTAGAAAAGCGTTGTTCTTCATGACGTCTATAATGTTTTTTGGTGTTCTTTACTTATCAAATAACCCGGTGATTGCTTTTTGGACTTTTGGATTAAGCCATGCGCTACAATATATCACTTTTATGACCATTTTAGGGTTCCGTTCACAGCATAGGTTTTCAAAGAAAACAACTGTTTCCGGCGGTCGTTTCGGAATTTTCCTGTTTTCTGGGCTTTTCTTGCTCATGGTGCTCGGTGGACTGGGCCTTACAATACAAAATGAGTTAGGCACTTGGATCGGACAACACTTTACCACT
>CAZOUJ010000306.1:0-1903 GCA_964582955.1 uncultured bacterium | reverse complement strand
AAATGATTATTCCGAATGTCAACAAACGCATAGCTATTCCAATTTAAATCTAAATCACAGACATTCTCGGGTATAACTCCTGTGAGTTCATTCTCTCGTAAACTTAAGTGAAGGTCTTGAAGATTACCATCCTCAGATACAGGTGTCATGGCCCATATTTCATATGGCACTTCTCCTGTAAGTTGATTTTTCTTCAACCATAAGATTGACAGATTGGAATTACCTAATTCTAGTGGGATGGAACCCGTGAGCTGATTATTCTGTAATCTTAACCTTTTTAAATTATTCATATTCCCCAGCTCCGGTGGAATTGAACCTGTAAGCTGTCCATCATCCCAATCCAGATATCTCAATTCAGGTAAATCTGCTATGCTTGTCGGCATGGAGGTGATTTGGGTATTGGAAAAGTTTACCTGCCACAAATAATCGAAATTACTTATCGACTCTGGAATAGTAGTGATTACATTATTACCCGCATGCTGGTTGTAATCAGAGATTACATTTTCCTCATCAGAGAAATTCAAATGACTTAATCTCCCAATTCCGTAGGGGCCACCATACCATCTCTGGGCTCCTAATTCAAGTGGTTCCAAGCCATTAAAACTCTCATTTACATCTATAAAATCTTGAAGTACATCTAAGTCTTCTTGACTAAAACAATACCCGTCATATTCTTTAAAATGTGTATATGTAAACACTGGAACTCCATGATAACTAGATATCTGGCACGTATAATAATTGATAGGCGGCGTATTTGCTATAGGTGTATATCCATTAGGACAGTCCGGATAGGGATTACATAGTTGGGAAAAAATTATATTTCCAGTTGGTGAAAATTGTGCTGGCCACGAATCAAAACATTCAGGGTATGGAGGACAAAGATTGTTTCCACTAAACACATTCTGGCTGGAGTTACACTCCGAGCCACAAAGTTCGATATTGCATAATTCCTCAGGAATAGGACCTCTAAGATTGTTACTTCCTAACCACAAAGTATTCATATTGGACAGATTCTCAAGTTCAGGAGGGATTAAACCACTGAGAGAGTTGTATCGTAAATCCAAAATCATAAGTGATGTCATATTTCCCATTTCCGGCGGGATAGGTCCGGAGAGTTGGTTATGCCATAAAGCTACCTGTTCTATATCGGTCAAATTTCCAATTTCAGGAGGAATTGAACCTGAAAGAAAATTATGAGATAAATCTAAAGCTGGCCAGTAATCCATTCCCTGTCCATCAGGACCACCAGATGATGGATTATACCAAGTTCCATTCCATACGCCAAGATTTGTCATGTTGCCAATCGTAGATGGAATTGCCCCAGTGAGTTGGTTCATACTCAGTCCCAAAACATGCAACAAAGTTAAATTGCCTATTTCTGAAGGAATAGAACCTGTTATATCATTTTCACTTAAACCAAGGCTTCTTAGATTAACCAGATTCCCAATTGAAGATGGTATTTCTCCACTGAGATGGTTATCCATTAACCACAATGCCTCCAGATTAGTCAGATAACCAATCTCAGGGGGAATTGTTGCACTGCATTCACCTGACTCTTCGCAGGTTTCATTACAATTATCAAATTGATATGAACCGTTAGGTGTCATCCAAGTATAATCGTGACATCCCAAAGCATTATCTCGCAAATCAAAAATTTCCAGATTTGTAAGATGACATATTTCAGGTGGAATTACATTTCCAACTCTAGGTTCGGTTGTCCTCAAAATCCCTCGCATTTTTAAATTAACTAGGTTGGTTAATAACCCTATTTCTCTTGGAATAGTATCACCAGCCTGCCAACCTAAAGCCTCGGTTGCAAGTGTTCCTTGGAAAATATCAAAACTAATATCAGTAGTGTTTTCTATTGAATAACAGTCACCAAATATTAATACTCCATCCGTAC
>CAZOUJ010000305.1:0-1920 GCA_964582955.1 uncultured bacterium | reverse complement strand
ATATCTATGAATGTTGACTTTAATGATGATGGGACATTTCATATTAATGATGCATCGAATGATTTTTTCAATGGTGATGGGACCGATGATATTGCCGCTCCTCCCTTTTACATACATGGAAGTAACTATCCTACAACCGTCACAGCTGACTGTGTAACAGGGCAGGAGGTTCTCCCGGTTAATGAGGACGGAACATGGACCAGTGCAGGTACATTCGTAGACGAATTTCGCAATCAGTTGAACCAGGGCTGGGGAATTACCCTCTCCGGAACATTTGCAGAGTTCAGCGCTGTTGACCTTCTTAATGATGTTCCCGGAGTGGACTATGGTCAGATAGGAAACTCGATTGATTTTACGGATTTTCCATGGAGAGAAGAGGGATCCTTTCCCCCGCACCATACCGCCAACCCAAGCTATGGCACCATGCAGGTAACCTACAATGACGATTTTTCAACTGTCCAGGATTTTGGTGTTGGCTGGTCAGCCACAGATGGCCCGTCCAGTAATATCAATGTCGTGGACCCCACTGATGATGGATATGATGAAACAGAAGCAGGTTTTTATAATGGTGTCTTAGGATCTGCAACTGGCCCCGTTGGACCAGGACCCGATGGTAACACTATTTATGATCCAAACAGTAGTGATTGGGGTGAGTGGGGTGAACTTTATGATCCAGTGGGCGCGGACGGTGTTCCCTTGAGCGGGGATGAGCCTCTTCAGTTTACCGGTTACTATTTCACCTATAATTTTATGGTTGCATATGGAGCAGGTTTAAATACATTTAATGGATGCGCTGAAGCATATGTCCCAGCTTGTGTTGCAGAGTGTATGGCCGGGGGGGTAGATCAAGCAACCTGTGTCGCTAACTGTTCCTTTCTTTCTATTGAGGAGTGCGCTGATGATGCGGGAGCTGCTATCCTAACAACTTTTGGATTAGATGCTGGCACTGCCGGAGCAGTAGCAGCTAGCGCTTACAGTGAAGTCATACTTCCCTGCCTTGGCACGGGTGGTGACCCATTGGACTGTGTGCTTGAAGGTTTAGTCTGGTGCATTGGCGCAGCCGAATACGCCACGGGCGGAGCTTGGTCCTTTCCTGATGATTCTGACCATGCATTAGATTTGGAGAACGATCTAACCTTTATTGACACAGATGGTGATGGTATCCCTGACACCCCCTACTCTGCCTATGGAGGTCGGCTGAACTTTCAGGCAGATAACCTATGTATTCCAGTGCTTGAAACCCAGGAGGTAACTGCTCGTTTTCAAAACACAGAGAATTTTCGCTGGCTGGACCAGATAGGATTTGGCACATGTGTTGCAACTGAGCTGCCCACTTGTGTAGGTGAGTGTATGGCCGGTGGAGAAACACAGGAAAATTGTGTAGATTATTGTACAGCTGTTTGCCTGGCAACCAACGGAAACCCAGGACTGTCCCAGATTAACGAGGGCTGGAACTTAGCTGGGCTTCCAATCGAAACCAGCGGTCTCCCATATTTATTTGATCTTGATGGTGATGGTATCCCCGATCTTGATCTGTTTGGTGACCCATTGACAGATGGCCTTGAGACCGTTCCCGGATCTCTCTATGAGTTCAATGGCGCCTATGTTCCCGCTGTTGCGCCAGTTGCCGGTAAAGGGTACTGGCTGCAGGAAGGCTGGAACATGATTTCAGGAATATCTGATGTCATGTATTTAAGTGAGATCACAGACCCCGGTGGTATTATTGTCCCGGGAGCACTCTATGATTTTAACGGCACCTATGCAGATGCAGGTTATATTGCACCGGGAAGTGGATACTGGGTGAGAGCCTATGAAACCGGTGATGTCACATTTACAAAAATCGGATCCGCTGCAAAAACAGGCGAATTTCAAAGATTCACGGATGTGAACAACCTCCAGATCACCAATGGAAATGGGCAT
>CAZOUJ010000304.1:0-1933 GCA_964582955.1 uncultured bacterium | reverse complement strand
TATTCTCAGGTCTTTCACAATTCAATCAGTAATACTTTATTTGCCTTTGGTTTAGGATATGTATCCGCTGAAATCCTTGTATTAGGCGAAGGATATTGGTTACGATTTGATGCTGAAGGCGAAAATATGGTTACAGGTGCAAGTGTTAGTGAAATTCCTATTACATTATCCGCAGGTTGGAATTTGATCTCTGGTGGATCTGAAACAATGGGAGTTGAAACCATAAGTGATCCTGATGGAATTGTTGTAGCGAACACGCTATATGGATTTGGCACTGGATATGAGTCTTCAACTGAACTTGTACCCGGCCAAGGATATTGGATTCGTACAACTGCCACTGGTGATGTTGTGATTGGTGGAGCTGCTTCCAGAAGCCGCGAATTTGCAGATCGCCTTAAGAATGCAAGTTCCATTTCGTTTAATGGAAAGGCACTGTATTTTGGTGCAATAGTTCCTGAAGTTGAAAAGCTCAGTTACAGCTTGCCTCCTGTTCCTCCAGCAGGTGCGTTTGATGTTCGGTACAGTGATGACCTCATTTATACAGGATCAACTGGGAACATTGCGGTGATGAATCCCTATGAGGAACTCAATATTTCATATCATGTTGCAGATAATTCCAAATGGATTCTGACATCTGTAGAAGGAGATATATATGAGCTTTCGGGTTCCGGCCAAATCTCACTGACCAATATTGAAAATGCAGAGTTCACATTGGTTAAATCTGAAATCAGTATGGAACCTGTTATGTTTGGTCTTCAAGGAAGTTACCCGAACCCCTTCAATCCTACCACGACAATCAATTACAGTGTGGAAACAGAAGGATTAACATCTTTAATCGTATATGACATGATGGGGAGAGAAATTAAATCTCTTGTTTCTGGTTACCTGATGCCTAATCATTATACAGTTGTCTGGAATGGAAAAGATAATGCCGACAGACAGGTACCTTCTGGAATTTATTTGTATCGCCTGTCTTCCGGTGAATTCACCGATATGAAAAAAGTTATGCTAATGAAATAATATTCGGGTTTTTGGATTAATTAAAAAGGGGCTGTCCCAAAGGGACCAGCCCCTTTTTTTTAGTGGAAACAAATTTGGGTAGGACTCAGTAATACCGTAAATTTTTTAGGTATATTCAAGGGAAATAATGTCTGGACACAGTAAATGGTCAACCATTAAGCGGAAGAAAGGAGCACTGGATGCGAAAAGGGGGAAAATATTTACAACCCTTATTAAAGAAATAACAGTAGCAGCAAAAAACGGTGGTGGAGATGAATCAGCAAATCCCCGATTAAGACGGGCTATCTTGAAAGCTAAATCTGCTAATATGCCTCAGGATAATATAAAACGTGCCATTAAAAAAGGAACCGGTGACCTTCCCGGTACGAGTTATGAGGAAGCAGTCTATGAAGGCTATGCACCTGGAGGTGTTGCAATTTTAATGGAGGTGCTGACAGATAATAAAAACAGGACGGTTGCTGATATTCGTCATCTTATGACAAAACACGGTGGAAATTTGGGTGAAAATGGTAGTGTATCCTGGATGTTCAATAAGAAAGGACAGATCACTCTTGATTTATCTTCGGGAGATGAGGAGACTGTCATGGAGGCGGTTTTGGAATCTGGTGCAGAAGATTTAGAGGTAGATGGAAATAATTATATTATTTCCACTGAACCAAATGTATTGATGGATGTGAGAGATACGTTAGAAAATAATGGATATGAGATCAGATCAGCTGAGGTAGAAATGGTTCCGAATAATCTACATAAAGTGGATGTAGATGATATTCCCAAAGTCTTGTCTTTATTGGATGAATTGGATGACAATGAAGATATAAAGAATGTGTATGCCAATGTTGATTTGGATGATGGATCACCAAATTAGATTATTATTTTGGAAACGGTTTATTTGGGTATGCATTGATGCGTGTAA
>CAZOUJ010000303.1:0-1933 GCA_964582955.1 uncultured bacterium | reverse complement strand
TCTTTTCTCTAGTGTTATTTATAACCCCATCAGCCTATCCTGCGGACTTATCTGACCGCCTTACTGTTGATCGTTACCTTAGCTGGGAAGATATAAACGACGCTCAACTTTCTCCCGATGGCCGTCAGATCATTTACAGCCGGCGATGGGTAGATCCGGTGAACGATGGCTGGGACAATTCTCTCTGGATCATAAATAGTGATGGGAAGCGGAACAGGTTTCTCGTGGATGGTTCTTCGCCCCGATGGTCGCCTGATGGTGCACGCATAGCTTTCTTGGCAGAGGGGAAAACAGGTGGAACACAAATTTTTGTACGTTGGATGGATGCCGAAGGAGCCACGAGCCAGATCAGCCGCTTGAACAAAAGCCCCTCTAATATCTTATGGTCACCTGATGGGAAAACTATAGGGTTCCAAATGGTGGTGCCCCCTGACAAAAATGGAGATTGGAATATTTCCATGCCTGCCAGTCCGGACGGCAGCAACTGGACTGACGAATCTACCATAATTGAGCGTCTTAACTACCGCAGAGACCGCATTGGATATCATCCTAAAGGATTTCGACATATATTTATTGTTCCTGCTGATGGTGGCACACCTCACCAAGTCACCCATGGTGACTGGAACCACGATTCTTTCAAATGGATGCCAGATGGTAAATCAATAGTTTTTCAATCCCTTCGTGTTAAAGACGCAGAATATGAATGGCGGGAATCGGAAATATATTCTATCGATGTCAGTTCTGGAGAAATCCGTCAGCTGACATCAAGGAAAGGGCCAGACTCAGGCCCGATCCCATCACCAGATGGCCGTTACATCGCCTATACTGGTTATGACTGGAGTAGAGATACCTACACTGAAGCGGGAATCTATTTTATGAGGAGCGATGGATCCAAACCTGTGAGGATTGCCAGCGAGATGGGACGCCGTCCCGGCAACCTCACTTGGGCGGAAGATGGAAGCGGACTCTACTTCAATGCTGCACTCAAGGGGTCTTCCAACCTTTACTTCGCTCCCTTATCAGGGAAACCAAAGGCCATCACCAATGATAAACAAATGCTGAGGGTTTCAGACATTGGTAAGCGAGGTCTGGCGGTGGGAACCCTTAGCACTTCCCATGTTCCCCGAAATCTTGTGTCTTTCAGTATCAGGAAGCCGTCACAAATCACGGAACTTTATTCCACAAATAAAACACATCTGTCAGAAGTAAAACTTGGTGAAGTAGAGGAAATCTGGTACAACTCGGTGGACAACCTACGAATTCAAGGCTGGATAGTAAAACCACCTGGTTTTGATCCATCGAAAAAGTATCCCCTTATCCTGAGGATTCATGGCGGACCACATGCCATGTATAACTGTGGATTCGATTTCAAAAACCAAAATCATGCCGCTAACGGTTACGTGGTTCTCTATACCAACCCCAGAGGTAGTTCAGGTTATGGAAGCTCTTTTGGTAACGCCATAAAAAATGCCTACCCGGACAAGGATTATGATGACCTCATGACGGGAGTGGATGAAGTTATTTCCCGCGGTTATATTGATGAGAGGAATCTCTTTGTCTACGGCGGAAGCGGTGGAGGCGTTTTGACAGCTTGGATTGTAGGTCATACGGACCGGTTCACCGCGGCCGTATCAAAAGCACCGGTGACAAACTGGATAAGTTTCGTTGGTACGACAGACGGCTCATCATGGTATTATAATTTCGATCAACTCCCGTGGGAAGATCCAGCTGAACATCTCCGCCGGTCACCCCTTATGTACGTTGGAAACGTTACCACTCCAACCATGCTAATGACCGGCGAAAATGATCTTAGGACACCTATGGAACAGACTGAACAGTACTACAGGGCCTTGAAATTGAGGAAAGTACCTACGGCAATGATCCGTCTCACCAATGGATGGCACAGCAGAAGTAATCCACCGACAAATTTTAT
>CAZOUJ010000302.1:0-1934 GCA_964582955.1 uncultured bacterium | reverse complement strand
ATACCAGACATTCGGGGTCTCTAAATCTAAATTTATTATTTAATTATTGTTTTGTTGGTTGATCAAAGACTGACCTTATTATGTAGTTTTTTTATTCTATCCAAAGATTTTCAGTCTAATTAGTGAAGATGAATAAAGAGTGATATAAATCACATGTATTTATACTATAAGGATTAAAATTTATACATGGAGTATTTTTTGTATTAATTTCAATTGGAATTTAATCAAAGAACAAAGGAGTTATACATTATGAAGAATACAGTTATTGGATTTCTAACACTTTCAATCTGTTTTGGCAGTGATAATCTGCCTGCTCAGCTTGAAAATATAAAAGATGCTCTCCAAAAGAAATATCAGATATATTCTTTGGAAGATTTGTATAAATTAAAAAATCCATCCCAATCATCCCACCGGACTGCTCCCAGAGATATGGAAGACCTGGTTGGTGACTGGATGTTGGAAAAAGAAACAGAGGAATTATTTGTAACAGTTGGTAGCGATCAAAGTATTCCAGACCCTTTTTCAACGATGGGGCTTGTAGAGGCTGATGGAAGCGTTACTGCAACAACCAATGATTTTGAAACAAATCTAAACTATTTGATGATGGGATTATTTGGTGATGATGGTCCGGATTGTGATATGAATTGCGAAGGTGAGTATGATGATTATATGAGTTATGGTTATGATGTTTCTGATGATTATTGAGAGTGCTGCCATGAAGACTACCCTATTGATGAAATTTGTGATGATGACAGATCCAGATCAAGAGATGATCATTATGGTGGGTCTCTTGAATTTGAAAGTATCGCTGACATGAATTATGGCAGATATGGCGCTGCCTATGCAACAGATGGTAATATGGTCTATGCTATTTGTGGAGCAGGATGGGACTCCGAAGATGAATCAACAGTTTACCACACACATGGAGAACGATACAATCCTGGTGATGATTCATGGGAAATGTTTGGAGAAAATTTACTCCAAAGACGTTATACGACTGCTGAATACGTCAATGGTAGCATTTATGTTTTTAATGGTTATAATGGAAATTCAGCTTCTGATACGGTAGAGATTATTAATACTACCACCGGTGAAGTAACATACAGTGCAACGAATCCATACCCTGTATGGTATGGTGGAAGTGCAGTATGGAATGATAAAATCTATATCTTTGGCGGCAGCAATGGATCTGAATATTCAAATCGACTTTATGAATTTGATCCAACGGATGAATCATGGACACGATTAGCAGATATGCCTGATGGTAAGCAAACAAATGGACAAGTAGTTAACGGAATATTATATACATTAGGTGGATATAACGGAAGTGCTGCTTCTTCTCATATAAACGCCTATGATATTGAACAGAATACTTGGGAAACAGTGGGAGATATGTCTGTTGGGATTTCGGCTCATTCTGTTGCAACTGATGGAGAATTAATTTTTGTAATAGGTGATAATAGTGATATTGAATTTTGTGGTGTTTATGACCCGTTTGAAGGTGAATTTTTTGAATTAGAAAGTAATATGGCAGGGCGAAGACATTCCGCTTCAGTATTCTTAAATGGTGAAATTTATGCGTATGGCGGTAGCCAGCCAGAAGGTTTTAATGGTAATGAGGACTATGTTATTTTATCTAGTGCTGAAAAAGGTTATCCTGAATTTGATTGGGATGATGAGGACGATGATTGGTCTCCGGAAGCGGTTATAACAAATATGAATTTGATGGAATTTTTCATGCTTATGTTTGGTTTTGATCCTGATAGCTTAGGTGTAGAAAACCCTGTAGTCGTTGGATCGTCTTCAACACAAACTGAAAGTGGTGATATCGTTTTAGATGAAGTTTTTGCTATGCTTTTTAGTGATGGTGAAATGTTGGAATTAGAAGCCGATCCAGGAGAAGCTGTTACCTCGACAAGTATAGATACAGTTAC
>CAZOUJ010000301.1:0-1947 GCA_964582955.1 uncultured bacterium | reverse complement strand
AATTGACGATTGCTAAATCCTGATTACCATCAATGATATACCATGGTCCATAGTCACGCGTCCAATATGAATTACTTGGTGCAATCAAAAAATTACAATTATTAAGATTGACTCCATTGGAAGAATATTGATTTGTGACATAATTTTCCTGCCCGCTAGATGAAACAATTGTTGTGACCATAATATCTTCAGACATCTCTGCAATGACAGAATAAGAAATCCCAAATGGATATCGAATAAGTACTCCTTCCATTGGAGCAAATTCAGGGATATTAATTACAGGACCAACAGGAGGATCTGTTTCATAAAAATCTCTACTATTATTAACATGAATTAATTTTTCTTCAGGCGTAAGCCAATGCGGATAAGAGTTAGGGTTATTTTCAAACCATTCGTCTGTTTTTTGTTTTAGATTATTATTATTTAATATCTGACCGAATAAAAAAAACGGTAAGCACATTAATGAATATAAACTAAAAATTTTGAGGGGCTTGTTAGAAAACACAACTGATTTATATTTATTTCATTAATATCATTTTTTTCATATCACGATATGAGTCTGTTTCAATTGTGTAAATATAGACACCAGCTGGTACATCCAAACCTTTGTCAGAAATTCCTTTCCAGGTTACAGTATGAAACCCTACATTAAAATAACCAGAGGTCAATATAGATATTTTTTGTCCCTGAAGATTATAAATTGAAATGTTCAATTTAGAATCAACAGGCAGTCCAAAAGAGATGGTTGTTTGTGGATTGAATGGATTGGGAAAATTTTGTAACAGACTGTATTCCTGTGGCAGCTCATTTATAGATCTCAATAGAAATTGAAACTCATTCCCTTGGAGATTTATTGTAGTATTGTCATATATATCATATTTATAACCAGTTTCCATATTAACTATTTGCCAGGTTGTATGATTTTCAATTTTATCATTTAGGTCAAAAGTGACATCCAGTAAATCTTTATCATTGTTGACCTCAATAATTCCATTGTCTTCAGAAACGAGCATATTACTTGTATACCGGACATCAAATGCTCCCGCTGGTGGTTTTGGAGGTAAACTGTACTGTAGCTCTTCATTTTCAGAAACTGACAGACCAAAAAATAATGGTGCACCATTAAATAGAACACGGTGTGCATCTTTGAGTTTGTTTTCAAATATAATATTTCGATTTGAGCTGTTCGAAGTTGATAATTGAATTTCGCCCTCACTATTTGATCTAATCCAATAGCTATAGCCAGGGTTTAGTACGCCAGAAGCAGAATAGCCAGTCTCTGTGTATCCATAAATTGTATTTGGAATAATAATATTATTAGGATCCATAATATTCGCATCTATCACAGGAAAAGAAATCCCTGAAATTAAATTCCAGCCCTCCATAAGAGAAATTGATAATTCTTCTACAGGTGTACCTGAAATGATAACAGACTCGGGTGTATCAAATCGAAGCCAGTATCCCGTACCTAATTGAAGTACCTCTTCAGTTGAGTATCCTGTATTTCCAAAAGAAAATAACGTATTTTCAATTGAATTAGGAAAAATTGTCTGATATTGTGTGTTATCAAGATAAACAGGGAGCCCAATCAAGTTCCAGTTATTGAGAACATTGATTGATATATCATGTACAAGATCCCCGACCGTAAAATAGATTTCAACAATAATTTGAGAATCAAAGGGGTCATTAGAGTTTATAATAATTTCGCCATAATAATCGCCTTCAACTAAATCTGTTGCATCACAAAGTACACTAATATCTTGAGTTTCAGATTGAGGGACAGTTCCGGAATAAGAATCAACGGAAAGCCAGTTGTTTTCTGGAGAACCAGATTCAACTGACATAATAATATTTGTGGCCTGATGTCCTCCATCTCCATAGGTATCTTCGATCCAGATTGTCCAAATTCCAGGCAGTAATTCTCCAGTAAAATTATCTAAGGATATG
>CAZOUJ010000300.1:0-1955 GCA_964582955.1 uncultured bacterium | reverse complement strand
AGTTCCCCTATTTCATATTGATAATAAATATCCCAAAATATTTCTTCTTGTAACTGATTTATATACCATCCTGTGACATCTTCCCATAAGTTAAAACATTTTTCAGGATGAATATTTAGTAAAACACCGCCAATGTCAAAAATGAGAGTTTTAATTGGTGGCATTACAAAATTAGATGAAATTTAATTTTACAGAATGACCAATTCCCTTGATGTGGTATTCAATACTTCACACCCATCTTTTTCAATAATAATATCGTCTTCAATTCGAACACCACCCCAGCCAGGAAGGTAAATCCCCGGTTCGATGGTAACCACATTGTCCACCTGTACAACCTGCTCGCTTAATTTACTCAGGCGGGGCTGAGTGTGAATTTCCAAGCCCAATCCGTGTCCAGTCCCATGGTTGAAATACTCTCCATATCCATTTTTATCAATAATATTCCGAGGGATAGCATCTAATTCCTTGCAGGAAACACCTGCTTTTGCAGCAGAGACTGCTGATTCTTGAGCTTCTTTCACAATACCATAAATCTCACGATGTTTTTCTGTTGCTTTCCCGAGAACTGGAGTACGGGTCATATCTGCATGATAACCAGCATATTTAGCAGCAGCATCAATTACGATAAAATCCCCTTTTTGAAATTCCCGATCAGAGGGTACCGCATGGGGCAGAGCACTGTTTGGCCCACCTGCAACAATGGGAGGATAGGCTTCTCCCTCCGATTCCCTTCGGTAATACATAACTAACTCGTTGGCAATTTTCTTTTCAGTAACACCTTCTCTGATTAAAGGTAAAACTTTTTCATATGCTGCATCTGTAATCTCAACTGCAGTACGAATTGCATTTAATTCTGACTTATCTTTCACTGCTTGCAAATCTTCAAGAATCCCTTTTGTACATACCCAATCCGTTTTTGAAAATAGATCAATCATTATATTATATTGAGAAACGGAAAGGTGATCCCCCTCAAATCCCAATTTTAATCCATCTGGAATCAGGTTTTTCTTTTTTGCGCTCAATAGCTCTAAATGAGATAAATTTTCAATAATGCGTGAAAATCCTGAAACTTGTTTTTTAGATTGTTCTGTGTATCTTCCATCAGAAATGAAATACTGATTCTCCGGAAGGATGAGACAAGTAGCAGAAGAACCGGTAAAACCGCAGATGTATCGAATACTAGTTAAATTTGTAATTAATATTCCATCTATGCCTTGCTTACCAAGTATGGATTTTAATTTTTCTTGACGATCTGAGTATAGAGCCGGTTTCACTATATTTTTTATTGAAAATTGGTTATTTATTTGTGTGGAACTTTTTTATAATCCTGTCTCGGTATTCTATCAGTTTCTTTTTGTCTTTTTCTTTGTCTTGAAGCATATCCAAAATATCAAGAGCCTGAGGATATAACCCTTGGGCTTCTAATATTTTCACTAATGTAAATGTTGCTAATTGGGGGCTTACCTCTAAAGGTTTTAACTCTGTGGATGAAACAGATTGTACTGTTTTTTGTTTGCCTGATTTATCCCTCTTTAAATTTTTATTTTGTTTCTGATCTACTGTAGTATAATCAAATCGTTCATACTTTTTCTTCACTGTTTTTAAGGTGTTTGGGGAACGGTTAATTTTTTCCTGAATTTCTGCTAACATGTTAAGTGCTTCCGGATAGATGGTATGAGTTTTAAATAGTTTTTTCAATATTCCTTCAGCTGTTTTGTAGTTCTTCTTTTTCCTATTAATCTGTGCCAATACAAACAGCCCATCTGGGTGATCAGGATGATGGTTTAAACCTATTTTACATATCTCTTCAGCTTTTGAATATTCTCCATCTATTGAGTATAAATCTGCTATTAATGGAAAAAGCATTGTCTCAGGATCGTTTTGAAAAATATATCGTCTTGCGTTCGCCGCGTCCATCCCGATGAGGTGCCGTTTGACAAATTCGCAGGTGTCCG
>CAZOUJ010000299.1:0-1959 GCA_964582955.1 uncultured bacterium | reverse complement strand
TCATCAGTATGGATTTACATTCTACCCAGATTCAGGGTTTTGCATCTATTCCATTTGACCATTTGTATAGCAGGATTGTTTTACTAGATGAGATAAAGAAACGATATAAATCTCCAAAAAATATGACAGTGCTTTCACCTGATGTTGGCTCGGTGTCCATAAGTCAAGCATATGCAAAAAGATTGGGAATGCACTTCGCTTTAATTGATAAACGGAGGTATTCACCAAATAAAG
This sequence comes from uncultured bacterium, assembly GCA_964582955.1. Taxonomy (GTDB): domain Bacteria; phylum Fidelibacterota; class Marinisomatia; order Marinisomatales; family AB-629-J13; genus AB-629-J13. The sequence continues at coordinate 1,725 of CAZOUJ010000299.1, read as the reverse complement.
CTGAGGTTAAGCATCTCATTGGTGACTTGGAAGGGAAAGATGTACTTATTATAGATGACATGATTGATACAGCAGGCACACTCATAAATGCTGCTAAAGCAGCGCTAAGTCACGGGGCAAAATCGATCTCTGCTGTTGCTACACATCCGGTTCTGTCTGAACCTGCGTTGGACCGCATAAAGAAATCGGGGATTGGTCGCATTCTATTTACCGACACAATCTTTATACCGGAACAAAAAAAACTTCCAAACATGGAAATAGTTTCGATAGCAGGTATATTTGGAGAAGCAATCAAGCGGATTCACAAAGGTGAATCAGTTAGTGCACTTTTTGGTTTTTAAATGGAGGGAAAAAATGGCACAACAATATGAACAATTAAATTTAAGCGAAAGATTAGAAATGGGAGGGAGTTCTGCTCGAATTCTAAGAAAAAATGGGATTATCCCTGTAAATTATTATTATAAGGGAGAAAAAATCATTAATCTTTCTGTAGTAAAAATTGAACTGTTAAAATCTCTTCGATCGGGCCATCGAATTTTTGAGGTTAATCTACAAGGGTCCACGCAATATGTAATGTTGAAAGAAATTCAATATCACCCTGTGACAGATGATATTATTCATATTGATCTGATGCGTATCCGTAGAGATGAAAAGATGACCATTTCTGTTCCATTGGTATTGGAAGGAGCAGCTACAGGGGTGAAAGAAGGTGGTGTAGTAATGCAGAACTTAACATCTATTGAGATCAATTGTCTTCCTGCTGATGTTCCTGAACAAATAATAGTAGATATTGCTGATTTAGAGATACATGCCAGCTTGAATGTGGAAGACTTAGACGTTTCAGAAGAATTAGAAATTTTAACTAGCGATGACCTTACGGTTGTAAGCTGTCAGCTTCCAAAAGAAGAAGTTGAGGAAGAACCTGAAGAGGAAGAGATTGAATTTGAAGAGGGCGAGGAGCCCGAAGAGGGCGCAGAAAAACCAGACTCTAAGGAGGAGGACAATTCTGAGGAATCATGATTGCTTTTATGGGGCTTGGGAACCCGGGAGACGTATATGCAAATACAAAGCATAATGCCGGGTTTTGGGTCATTGACGAATTGGCACAGAGATGGAACCTTGGATTTAAACCGGGCAATGGTGATTATGTGTATACCCAGAAAAGAAACGGAAAAGCTCTTTTGATAAAGCCCACAACTGGGATGAATAAAAGCGGGGCTGCTGTAGAACACATTTTTCAGGACATGAACATTTCCATAAACGAATTACATATTATTTTGGACGATGTAGATTTACCTTTAGGGACCATCAGGATTCGCCCTAAAGGTGGAGACGGATGCCATAGAGGCATGGAATCCGTTATTTATTGTTTAGGTAGCAATCATTTCCCACGTCTTCGATATGGAGTGGCGGCGGAAGATCACCAGAGACCAGCAGAAAAGTATGTTTTAAAACCATTTAGGAAAAGGGATAAACCTTTAGCTGATGAAATGATTCAAAGAGTTGCAGATGCGGCTGAATCCATTTTGTATATTGGATTAGATAAAACCATGAATCAATTTAATGAAAAAAAAATAAAGAAAGGTGAAAATGAATAATTTGTATTACGTGATTATTGCGGGTGTAGTGGCAATGTTATATGCATTCTGGAAAACTAGCTGGATTAATAGCCAGGATGAAGGATCAGATAGAATGAAACAAATTGGCGCTAATATAGCAGATGGA
>CAZOUJ010000298.1:329-1970 GCA_964582955.1 uncultured bacterium | reverse complement strand
CAGTGTAGAGAGTGCTTTGAATGTCAGATTGTGATAGAGCAACATCAAACACTCTAACTTCATCAATCGTTCCATACCAGTGTTGTCCGTTATCGCCGAATTGTCTACCAATAGTAAAGTCTCCATCTGGAGGATTAGGAGCGTCTCCTTCATAGGTAGCTACCAGGCTTCCATTCATATAGAGTTTCGTGTCGGCTGAATTTTTAACCACCGTTATATTGGTCCAAAGATTAAAAGGATAATCAATCTCTGTCCATTCAAAATGATCACCTAACCTGATTGTGTTATCTGGATTAGTACCAACATAATAATTTTCGTGCTGGGCGGTAATATGATTAAAACCAGTATTGGCATCCATTATTGCCCAGGATTGAACCGTATAGTCCCCTGATGATGGGACTACTGAAGCACTAAATGCTACATAAGCCTCGCCGCCAAAGTGAAGAGAATAGTTCTCATCCCTGGAGTTTCTATAGTTTAGATTTTTTGCTATCTCATCGAAAAGAATACGGTTTTTATTTTGCAATTCTCTATTAACCTGATTTCTTTCACTGAGAAAGGATGGCCCTGAACCGGTTGGCTGAAACTGTTTTGGAGCCTGAAGATCAGATTGTTTAATCGGTTGGAATTTTTTACTGGATTGTACAGCTGGAGGCAATTTTCCACTATTTTTTTGTTCTAGATACCTTGAAGATGAACTGGTGGATTGTACAGCTGTTTTTGCCTTTCCTCTCGAACTAAAACCAAGTCTTTTTTGATTGTTGTTTTCTTTACCTGCAGAGAAAGCATTTTTGCTGTTATTATGCTTTATGCTTTTAGGTGGAAAAGATTTATTGGAGCCCTTGAGCCTGACATCATTCGGTGCTGTATACTTTGCAGGATTGGGGACTGCTGGATTTGATTGCAATTTCTTTTGGAATGTATCAGGTTTTGGTATGCCTGCCCTTCTGGCGAGCATGGAATTCTGATTCATTTCCTGTTTCATCTGGTGTTTATCTTGCGTGCTTTCACCATCACGAAACTTTTCTTGGGGTTTATCCACACCAAGCAGGATTGAAAATGACAGAGTAAGCAGAAAAATATTAAGACGATTCACTATAGACTCCTTAGATTAATTAATAATATTATAAATAGTTAGACGGGATATCCCCAACCTTATCTGAAAGTAGGAAAATTATTGAATAACATCAATAAAATTGATGTTATAATATTATGAGTGTGACCTTCAACACATCTCATAATTCAAAACATTTTCAAGGATATTTAAATTAATCTATGAGCCTGTACAATACAGGATTTAGTACTTGATTTTATAGGTCTTTATTTCAAAGGGTGTCAGGCTAACCTGTGTTCCACCTTTAACAGGTTCCGGGGCACCGATATCTTTTAATTCCATAAGATCACACTCAGTAATTGTACCATTCAGCTCCAAAGATCCTGTGGACTGTCTTCCAGCTGTTTCAACAATGCGAAAGACCCACACATCTTCCTTTTCCGCTTTTTTTAATACGGACAGCTCCAGACCTTCTCCGGTTAAACCAATAGGCATCGTTACACCGGCGACTGCTCCTTCAAGCAGGATCGGTCTCTGGTTCAGACAGGCTGACTCAGCCAGAACATCTGAACGAATTAGATCAAACT
>CAZOUJ010000298.1:0-319 GCA_964582955.1 uncultured bacterium | reverse complement strand
TATTGTCATGAACCTTGTAAACGTATTTGCAATCGTTCATGAGTGCTGCCCCGTAATCATGGTCAGAAAGGTCAGCGTATTTATGAGCAACCACTTCAAACTTGGCCTTATCCCAGCTGGTGTTCCGGTGGGTGTTACGTTTTACATGCCCGTACTGTATATCAAAGGAAGCACTCTCTGTCATCACATTTACCGGAAAATGGACCCGAAGCATTTTATGCTTTTCTTTCCAATCTACGGTGGTATTAAAGTCCAACCTTTTTGAAGCTGGTTTCAATGAGATCGTTTGCTCAATATTTGAATTTCCAACTGATAAGCT
>CAZOUJ010000297.1:0-1971 GCA_964582955.1 uncultured bacterium | reverse complement strand
TAGGTGTAGGGGAAGTTGGTTTTCACGTTGCTAAAGCTTTGAGCCAGGAAAATTTTGACATCACAGTTGTAGATATTGATTCAAAAAAATGTCGGAGAGCATCAGAAAATTTGGATGTGATTGTGGTTGAAGGGAATGGTGCCAGCCCAAAGACCCTTATCAAGGCAAATATTGAAGGGGCGGACTATGTATTGGCACTAACCCGAGTTGACGAGGTTAATCTAATTGCATCTCAACAGGCGCATATTCTTGGTGCAAAGAAGATTATTGCCCGTCTTAGAAATCAACAGTACAGTGACCGACACTCCATCATTCGTCCAGAAAAATTTGGTATTGATCTGGTGATTCACCCTGAAAATGTTATATGTAAAGAGATTACTCAATTGGTAAGACATCCATATGCTTCTCACTATATGGAATTTGAAGGGGGCAGACTTCACATGATGGGACTGCGAGTGAACGGAAACTCAAAACTGACAGGAAAATCAGTGAAAGAGTTCTGTGAAAACTGTGATGGATTTAAAGTTGGGATTGTAGCGGTTTCCAGAAAGAAAGAAACAACTATTCCATGGGGCGATTTTATCTTTGAAGATAAAGACACAGTATTTTTTATTTTTGAGTCTAATTCCCTACACCTCCTTTTAGAATTGTTGGAGATTCCAGAAACTGGTTCTAATCGTGTTATGATTTTAGGAGGCAGTAAAATTGGGCGATCTTTGGCAGAATCACTTCAGGAAGAAATGTCGGTTCGGTTGATTGAGATAAACAGAGAAAAAGCTGAAAAAATAGCAAATGAACTTGGACATACAATGGTGATTCATTCTGATGGGACGGATGTTGAATTTTTAAAATCAGAAAATATTCAAGATGTTGATAATTATGTAGCAGTAACCGAAAGTGAAAAAACAAATTTGCTTTCAGGCATGCTTGCCTATCATCTTGGAGCAAAACAATCCATTATTCATATGATTCAAACGGAGTATATGCCCATCATTCATGAAATAAGTGTCGGGACAGTTTTGAGTAAAAATATGTCAACCGTCAATTCTATCATAAAAGAAGTTCGGAGCGATCAGTCTGAAACTGCCTTGACTATATTTGATGAGTTGGATGTGGAGGTATGGGAACTACATCCTGAGCCCGGCAGTATCGTTACCCAAATGTCTTTAAATGAAATCGATTTCCCAAAAGAAAGTATTGTTGGTGTAATAAACCATCACGGTCATTTAAGTATTGCCAGAGGAGATTCCCAAATTACCCATGAGGATGTTGTACTTGTATTTGGAAAAAATAATTCAATGAATAGAATACTGAAACTATTCGGTGTGAATTTTGCCATCAAAGATATTTCCGCAGTTATGTTTTTATTCTATTATCCTGGAATGGCAGGTAACATAAAATTTGATGAAAATAATTTTTTAAGAACCGATCAATGAACATAAAATCAGTCATCAGGATTAATTCTGCTTTACTCGCAATTTTAGCTATTTCTATGTTAATTCCTGCTTCTGTTGCCTATGGCTATGGCGAAGCTGCTTCAGCATTTTTGATTTCTTCTACAATGTGTGCTGACATTGGTCTTGCGGGCTGGGTTTTCACTAGAAAAAATAAAAAAATTACGAATAAAGACGGATTTGCCATCGTGACCATAGCGTGGGTGGTAACAGCTTTCGCCGGGTCACTCCCTTTTTATATCGGTGGATATATTCCTAATTTTACCGATGCTTTTTCTGAATCAATGTCAGGTGATACGACCACTGGAGCTACCATAATCGGCAATCCGCTGACTCTGTCAAATCTTCCTTATGGAATAGAAAGTCTTCCTCATGGGATTTTATTCTGGCGTTCCTTTATTCAATGGATTGGCGGTATGGGAATCATTGTATTTACCATAGCTATTTTGCCCCTTTTGGGGGGTGGTGGAGTCCAGTTATTCCGGGCCGAGGTACCGGGACCTGTCGCAGATAAAAT
>CAZOUJ010000296.1:0-1978 GCA_964582955.1 uncultured bacterium | reverse complement strand
TTCCTTTTACAATGGGTTTTGCTTCGATATTATTGATGACAGGAAAGGACAGGTCGTAAAACTCAGTTGCTTCCAACTTTTTTTGAAGCTTGATTTCAGCTGGTTTCATAAGGACACTATGAAAAGGAGCACTCACCGGAAGTGCAACCGCTTTTTTTGCCCCCGCCGTTAAAGCTTCTTTGGACACCTTTTCAACGGCTTCCTTATGACCTGCTATTACAGTTTGAACCGGACTGTTTAAATTGGCAGGCTGCGCGACATTAGATTCACTAGAAACCTTATCACATAATCCCTGTATTTCCTCAATGGGGAGACCAATAATAGCAGCCATACTCCCTATTCCAACAGGAACCGCCTCCTGCATAAATTTTCCGCGCAAATTGACTAAACGAACAGCATCACCAAACTTAAGTGCTCCTGCAGCAACCAATGCCGAAAACTCACCCAAGCTATGACCTGCAGCAATTACGGAATTAATACCATTTTCTCTTACCATTTTCAAGGCCATTATACTATGTATTAACAAGGCTGGCTGGGTGTTTTCAGTCAAACGATGAATCTTTTCTGGCCCATTAAAACAAATACTTGAAATATCATATTGCAATACATCATTAGCCTCTTCGAATAGATTCCTAGCCTCTGAATAATTATCATAAAAATCCTTACCCATTCCAACAAATTGTGATCCCTGACCTGGAAATACAAATGCTATTTTTACCATTTTATGACGCCAGCCCCCCAGGTTAACCCAGCACCAACAACACTCAGAACAGAAATATCGCCTGGCTTAATTTTTCCTTCTATCCTTGCATCTTCAATCCCAATAGGAATAGATGCAGCTGATGTATTGCCATATTTTTGAATAGTCATATGTATTTTATCATCAGGCAAATTTAATTTTTCTGCTACCGCACTTATAATTCTTTGGTTAGCTTGATGCGGAATAAAAAGATTAATGTCATCAATTTTTATATTGTTATATTCCAATGCCTCTAGAATAACATCAGTCATTTTTTTTACAGCCACCTTAAAAGTCGCATTACCAGCCATTTTTATAAAATATTTTTTACTATCTATATCGTTTTTATTGATCCCTGTTTTACCAATGCCACCAGGAACAGAAATTAGATCAGATAGGGCTCCATCAGAATAAATATGTGTAGATAATATTCCAATGGATTCAGCATGTTCAATTCTTTTCATCAATATTGCACCCGCTCCATCACCAAATAGAATGCACGTTGACCTATCCGACCAATCCACAATCCTGGAGTTCACTTCACTACCAATTACCAAAACATGTTCATACCGCCCCGCCTTAATATATTGCTCAGCAATTGACAATCCAAAAACAAAGCCCGAGCATACTGCAGAAATATCGTAAGCAGCAGAGTTAAATGCCTCCAGTTCTTTTTGAACAAAACAGGCAGTAGAAGGAAACAAGACATCCGGACTAGACGTACATACTATTATCATGTCTACCTGATCCGAATGCACATTAGCGAATTCGAGTGCGTGTTTGGCTGCAATCGAAGCCATTGTTGATGCAGATTCATCTTTTGCAGCAATTCTGCGTTCTTTTATTCCTGTGCGTGTAGTTATCCACTCATCCGTAGTATCAAGAGAAAGTTCGAGGTCTTTGTTGGTGAGAATCTTTTCTGGAACATAAAAACCGGTTCCCGCCACAACGGCTTTAAAGTTTGATTTCATCGAGGGATTTTTTTCAGGTTTCTTTAGGTTCCGACTTTTTAATTGGAGGAGTACTATCTCCTTCGTCATCTATCTGTTCACTACCAAATGCTATATTTTTTATCTGTTTCCAAATAGTTTCCTTGGAATTTTCAACACCAGAAAGATTTAATTCAATGTCTTCTTTAATATGGTCAATGATCTTTTTTTCACTCAACTCCTGCGCACGGCTTATGGCATTCTTGATTGCCGTTGGAGAAGAACTTCCGTGCGCAATGATTACCACTCC
>CAZOUJ010000295.1:1691-1989 GCA_964582955.1 uncultured bacterium | reverse complement strand
GAAGGATACTTTTCGCACTATTTTAACAACAGACTTTCGCGATAAAGTAAGCCCACTATTTTTTACTTTCGATAATCAGAATCTCTATGTTTCGTCTAACAGAAATCGTGATAAATCAGCCCTATATAAATTTGACATTGAGACAGCAACCGAAACCGATCTGATTTTTGAACATGACGAAGTTGATATAAGCTGGGCCATGTATTCAAAGAAGAGAAAAGTTCTTACAGGGGTTTCCGCATATACATCAAAAATGGAGTATAAATTCTTTGATGAATGGCGGAAAAATGTTCAAAAA